>JACIVZ010000029.1 GCA_014361205.1 Methanomethylovorans sp.
AGAGCAGAAACCACCAAACTTTTAGTCAGCATATTGGATTGCGTAACATTGCAGTTGGCATGGGTATTGTACTAATTCTTACGGGCATCATAGGAATATTACATAATTTAAATTTTTCTGAATACTGGCATGTCTCTGATGAAGGAATGCTCTCATATAATCTGCCACAAAAAGCAGATTATTCTATAACTGAGATTAATAAAACAGAAAGTGGACATACATTGAAATCGCTTGTATTTACCAGTAGGGATAATGTCATCCATGCGCTCATGCGTTTTCCATCCTCAAGTGAAAAGGTACCTGGTGTAGTAGTGCTTCCCGGGGCAGGAGTTACTAAGGAAGAACAACAGGCAATGGTGTCCGCAATTACTGATATGGGATATGCTTCTATTACCATTGATCAACGTAATCTGGGAGTTGTAGACCCTGAAACAGACCTATCCCTCTTTGAAAATGGAAAAGAACCTGTTGAATACCTTATGGTATATGATGCTCTTATGGCTGCTGAAGTATTAAGGGATCAAAAGGAAGTAGATCCTGCCAATATAGCAATGCTTGGGATCAGTAATGGAGGAAGATTTGCTATAATTGCAACAGCTATTGACCCTAAAATAAAAGGAGTTGTAGCAATCAGCACATCAGGATACAACACTGCTTTAATCAACAGAAGCATGGTAGAGGAGAATACATATATATTTTACAGATCAATAGATCCTGATACCTATATTGCGACAATATCGCCACGTAGAGTTGTCATGTTTCATGCTTTCAATGATACCATTATTCCCTACAGCATGGCTGAAAAAACATTTAAACTGGCTATGGAACCAAAAGCAATGTATGCCATCAATGGAAGTACCCATGGATATAGTAATTATACAAAAGAAGAATTAGAAAAAGAACTCGAAATAATATTTGAACAAATGAACTGAATTATCTTGATAATAGTTGTTTAATAATAGTATTATTACTTTATAGGTACACGGATAAATGCCTGCCCGCATGACGAATAAAATCCATCTTTTCTTTCATTTTTTTCATGAAGCTGTTCATCTTCATCATTAACTTTTCTGGGGGATTTAATCTTATCAAGAGACATTTCATGATCACCAGTATATAAATTGATATTTGAACATAAATATATTGTGGAAAAATATATAAAAAGTTTACTATTTACTGCATAACGTTTGATGCACAACATATTTTTATGAGGAATTTCAACTATTCAAATCAAGCCTGAAAATTAAAGGAGAGATTCATGAAGCTTGAAATATCATTAACGGCCAGTAAAGAAGACATTACATGTATCATATTTGACATGGATAATACACTTTTTGATTTTGTGGAAGCAAAAACAAGGGCATGTCAAGCTATAGTAAAACACATTGGATATGGTGATGCTTTTGAACTGTTCCACTATTTCAGAAGACCTGGCTGTGGCTTCGAAGATTGGAACAATATCCGGGATTACATTTATGATATCGGATTTTATTCACAATCACTCTATGATGAATGCTGTAAAATATACGAAACTGAAAAATTAAGAGCTGTAAATCCATATCCAAATGCCATCAGTACCATTATTGAGCTAAAAAAAATGGGATTTAAAATAGCAATACTTACCGATGCGCATAGTAACAATGCAAAAAAGAGACTTGAAAAAACAGGTTTTTTCCCATTGCTTGATGCCTTTTTTTGTGCAGATATCACTGGTTCAAGCAAACCTTCACATCAAACCTTCCTTTTTGCGCTGGAAACACTTAACCAGCAGCCATCTAAAACTCTTTTTGTTGGTGACAGTCTGCGAAGAGACATTGAGCCTTCTAAGACATTAGGAATGCTCACAGCCTATGCAGCTTACGGAGATAGAAATAACGATATCCAGCAACTGTCTGAAAAAATAGTTCCTGATTTTGTATTGAACAATATCAGTGAAGTAGTAGACCTTTTTGAATCTGTAAAAAGAGAATAATTATGGCTTATGATGTAATTGTTGTGGGTGGAGGACCAATCGGATCAACTGCAGCACGTTATGCAGCTGAAGAGGGAGCAAAGGTTCTTCTCATTGAAGAACATGATTTTATTGGTTCACCGGTTGAATGTACCGGCCTCCTTAGTACACGTGCAATCAAAGAATGTGATGTAGATCCTTCTGAAGATTTTGTGCTCAATTCTGTCAGAGGAGCTTATGTGCATCCGCCATCTAAAAGACCATTGCTTATAGATGGAGGAAAAACTAAAGCCTATGTAGTATCACGGAAAATGTTCGACAGAACGCTATTGAGGATGGCAACAGACGTTGGAGTAGACGTTATGCTAAGAACACGTGCAATTGGTATGCAACGCAGTACTAATCTCCAGACTCTCAGTGTGCTTGAACGGGGTCAACAAAAGAATATACAGGCAAGAGTTATTATAGCGGCAGATGGTGTTCGAAGTAATCTGGCTAAGATGGCAGGTCTTGGCAGAGTGAAAAGAATACTGCCTGCTATTCAAATTGAAGCACCATACATATCAGATGACTCTAATTTTGTTGAACTGTTTGTGGGTTCCGTAGCTCCGGGTTTTTTTGCTTGGACTGTACCTATTGATGAGCATATTTCCAGAATAGGGCTTGCAACAGATGGTATTAATGCCCCTACCACTCATGAATATTTTCAACGGTTACTACATCAGAGTCATATTGCTTCGCACTATAAAGGTGGACAAAACGATATGGTAATAGGAGGTATACCTATCGGCCCTCTGACCAAAACTTATGCAGATGGAATAATGATAGTAGGAGATGCTGCTGGTCAAACTAAACCTACCTCCGGCGGAGGCATCTATACAGGTGCTGTATGTGCCAAAATTGCTGCAAAGCTTGCAGCATCCCTGGAAGAAAATGCTTCAGGGGATTGTCTGCAACAATATGAAAAAAAATGGAAAGAAGCTATTGGAAAAGAACTCAATATGGGTATGAAAATACATGATTTTATAATGAGTCTTGATGACAGTGAACTGGACGATATGTTAGACGCAATGAACAAGCCTTCCATTCTTAAAACAATCACAGAATATGGGGATATAGATCATCCTTCGCTACTTATTAGAAAAATGTTTGATCCTAGAAGGTCTATTGATATGCTGAAAGTATTTTCAGCTTTTGCAAAAGCTGTGTTGTAAAATTGTAACTTTGATGAAAATACAAATCTTATGCTACACTCACCCCTTTTACACTTTTCAATTTAAGTAACTCTTCTACTATTTCTCCTGAAACCTTACTATTAGTGATGATTGTAAGACGGGGCTCATTTGTAAAATAAGGGTCATCTGAAACAGCTTGTCTGATACTTATTCCATGATTGGAGATAACACTGGTAACATCAGCAATTATTCCTGCATGAGCGGCATCATCAGGAATAATAATAATTACTCCCAGACCAAGAGATGGAGCCACGTCTCTCAAAAACGGAATTGAATGTACTTGCTGGAATATATTCCTCAGAAGAGGATCCTTAAGTATAGCTTCTGTGGTTGAATCCACTACCCTCCTGTCGACTCCTGCCTCACGAGCAAGTTGGGTATGAGGAATTTCTATCTTGCCGGATGTTACTTTTCCTTCTTCGTTTACCTGAAATCCACGTTCGAAGAGCAGCCTGATAACTTTTTGCTGTGCAGGATGTTTTTCAAATTTTTTCATTATTGTGCTCCACATGAGTTATAGATTAGATTTTAAATTATAAATCCTTAAGGCAGAAAAGGAAGAAAAACTTATAATCTGAAAGTACATCTAAAATGTAAGGTTTTATATTCACGTGGCCAGTAGTCTGAAATCCTCAAATATTCCTCGAAGAAAGGACAAAAAGGATAAGGTCATGTATTTAACGGCAGGATGTAAAGACATTTTGTTTTATCTAAATACACTGAATATAAAATTTTTGGAGGTAATATATGAAAATATACCGGGATTATGATGATCTGCCTAAAATAGAACTTCCCTATGGGCAGGAGGTGTCAATAAGTGACAGTACCATAAGGGATGGTGCCCAGATGCCAGGTATTGTTATGAAGAGCCGCCATAAGGTGCAAATATATGAATACCTGCATAAGATTGGCATTGAAAAACTGGAGACTTTTGTCTATAATGAAAGAGATAGAAAGGCTATCAGACTCATGCAGGACAAAGGATATGAAGTCCCGGAAATTACAGGATGGGCACGTGCAAATCCTGCTGATATAGATATGGTCCTCAATGTTGACGGAATTGCAGAAACAGGTATTCTCATGTCTGTATCTGACCCCCATATCTATGATAAAATGAAGCTTCCAAATAGGGAGGCAGCTCAGGAAAAATATCTAAACGCATTGCAATATGCAGTGGACCATGGACTTAGAACACGTGCACATATTGAAGATATGACACGTGCGGACAATTATAATTTTGTTTTCCCTCTAATAGAAAAAATACTTGAAATTGATCCTGACTGCACCATCCGTATATGTGATACCATAGGATATGGCATCCCATTTATGAACGTGGATGAGCCCTATGGTATCCCTACTATTGTAAAATACCTAAAAAATGAACTTGGTGCAAAGAACATAGAAACCCACTGCCATGATGACTTCGGACTTGCAGTAGCAAACTCACTGGCAGGTTTCTGGCACGGTGCAAATTGGTCAAATGTGACTTTTCTGGGTGTAGGTGAGAGAGCTGGTAATGCAGAGATGGAAAAACTTCTTGTATTCCTGAAAAGGAGAATTAAGGGTTTTGAAAAATATGACCTCACCTGCCTTGTGGAATTTGCAAAATTCATGGAAAAAGAAATAGGTATACGTATACCCAGAAATAAGTCAGTGGTTGGTCAAAACGTGTTTGCCCATGAATCGGGTATACATACTGCAGGTGTTATCAAAAATCCTTTCACATATGAACCTTACCCCCCTGAAACAGTCGGAGGGCAAAGAAATTTCCTGATAGGGGATTCATCAGGTATAGAAGTGCTGAAGTTTAAGGTCCAGGAGACACTTAGAGAGGTAATGGATGTCCAAATAGAAATAGATAAAAACGATAAACGTTTAAGAAGTATACAGGCAGATATCCAGAGACTTTTCAACGAAGAAAAAAGGGTTTCCTGTATTTCCGACGAAGAGATTTTTGCATATGTAAAGAAATACTTCGTACACAATCCTTTAGTGAATAAAACTATGCATCGAACCGAAGAGGAAGAGGAAGAAATTTGCGAGAATGTTACAGAAAATAAAACGCGCGGAATCAAACCTCGTATGCATGACGAAGTGGACTGAATGCATGTAATATAAATGATTTATAATATGAAAAAGTGGTAGATTTTACCACAATTTTTTTCAATTGTTGAATGAGTTTTACTCAAATATTTGATATTAATGACTATTGATAAGGAGAAACTGTTATTTCATCTCCTCTATCGTATACTTGACAATAGCATCAGTCATTTCGCTAAGCTTTGCATTTCCTCCCAGATCATAAGTAACATATTTTCCTTCAGCTATAACACGTTCAGTTGCCCGGAATATGGCTGCAGATTGCTCTGCCTGACCAAGATATTCAAGCATCCAGGCGCCTGATAGCACTGTAGCTACCGGATTTACTTTGTCCAATCCAGCATATTTGGGAACTGAACCGTGGGCTGGTTCAAACATAGCAAATTTATCTCCAATGTTGGCAGAATATATAAGACCAATACTTCCGACTAGCGCAGAACACTCCTCACTTAACACATCCATGAACAGATTTGTAGAAAGTAATATTTTTCTATTAAATATTTGTGGATTCTTGATAAGCTGCTGCGCAATATTATCAATATGATATTCCCATACTTCGATGCCTGGATAATTCTGAGCTGCTTTATTTACTTCCTCAAGAAATAAACCACATGTCCTTCTGAGAATATTACTTTTATGAATGGCAACAACTGTGTCATAATTTCTTCGTTTAGCCTCTTCAAAAGCGAATCGCGCTACTTTCCTGCTTCCTGTCCTAGTGATCTTTCTGATGGCTATAGCCACATCATCAGTAAGGCTTATTTCCTCGCCTACATATAGACCTTCAGTACCTTCGCGGACACACACAAAATCAACATCTCCAAGTGGTTTACTTGTGTTAGGAAAGGTCCTGATTGGACGCACGTTGGCATATAGATCATATTTTTGTCTGATGGACACTGCCACACTTCTTGGAGCACCTACTATACCGGGTGTTGTAGTAGGTCCCTTATAGCATGCATCCGAACTATCGAGGATATCCCAAGTTTCATCCGGGATAAGGGAATTTCCACCATGCTGCTCCCACCATGTAGAACCCGCATCACATGTAATGAATTCTACATCAGTTTCGGCAGCTTCCATTACCCTGAACATCGCATCCACAAGTTCAGGACCTACGCCATCTCCTTTAATTACTGCTGCAGTTTTACTCACTGGTAATCACCGACCATTCTAAAGGCATAAGTCATTTTTAAGCCTTCGCCAAAAACAAGAAACTTTAATTGTGCAATGATTTATATAATGCAATATGAGTGGTAATTTCCCTATCACAGATGAGCACATGCACATAGATCTTAGAGGTAAAGGACTTGAAGCTGTCAAAGAGTTCCAGAAAGCAGGTGGAACCCATATATTTATTGTAATGAAACCATCCTGGACACTTGGAATTAAAGTAACTATGCCCGATGATCATAAAGCGGTATTCGAAGAGACTATTAACATCTCAGAACAAATTAATAAAACCGGTGTAAAATCTTTTCCTATACTGGGAGTCCATCCTGCAGAGATTACACATCTTACTGAATATATGGATCTACAAACTGCTGTGGAAACTATGAAAGGTGGATTGGATATAGCTGCAGGGTATATCGAGGAAGGACTTGCGGTAGGTCTTAAAAGTGGGAGACCACACTATCCGGTAACTTCAGACGTGTGGGATGCTTCAAATGAAGTAATGGAATATGCGTTTATGCTGGCAAGGGATATAGGATGTGCTGTGCAGCTACATACAGAAAGTGTAGGAGAGACTGAGCTTACTGATATTGCAACACGCGCCAAAAAAACGGGAATTAAGCTTCACAAGGTGGTAAAGCATTATGCACCTCCTCTTGTGAATGTTTGTGAAAAACTTGGTATATTCCCTGGTGTACTGGCTGGTAAAGGAGCTATAGAAGAAGCATTGAAGCAGGGAACCAGGTTTATGATGGAAACTGATTACATAGATGATCCTCAGAGACCTGGAGCTGTGCTTGGTCCGAAAACTATACCTAAAAGGACATTGAAACTTGCCGGAGAGTATGGAGAAGAACCTTTCTGGAAAATCCACAAGGAAAACCCTGAGATAGTATATGATGTTGATATTGAGCTTTAAGTTTCCTATCACGTCACAATCAGAATGTAAATATCCATCACATTTGTCCCTGTCGGGCCTATCTTATGCAAATCACCAAGTTCATTAAAGAAATTATATGAATTATGCGAATCCAGCATAGCTCTTGCATCAATGCCATACATTGAAGCTTTTTCAACGCTACTGCCATCAGCAAATGCTCCCGCGGCGTCGGTGGGACCGTCAATGCCATCTGTACCGGCTGCAAGGAATAACATACCTTCAAGACCTGATGTCTCTATCGCGAAAGATAATGCCATTTCCTGACATCTTCCACCTTTGCCACCATTTTTGATGGTAACAGTCACTTCTCCTCCTGCAAGAATACAAGCAGGTTTTGACATCGGTCTTGAATGCAACAACTCATTTCTTGCTAAAGCAGCAAATACTTTTGCTATTTCCTTAGACTCACCTGTGATATAGGAACTTAACAACAGAGTATTATATCCCATCTCTGATGCCTTTTTTGAAGCAGCTTCAAGAGCAATGCAATTTGTGCCTATGAGCTTGTTATAACAGAAATCGAAAACCGGATCCCCTGCTTTTAGGGTTTCTTCAACAAGTCCGTTTAATCCATCTTCAAGTAAACGGCTGATAGATGGATATAAGGGAATATGATATCTTTCTATAATATCATTAAAATCCTCAAAAGTAGAAGAATCTGCAACAGTTGGGCCTGAAGCAATTACATCAAGAGAATCTCCTACTACATCCGAAAGTACAAGAGTGATTGATTGCGCCGGAAAAGCCATTTTTGCAAGACCACCACCCTTTACTTGTGATAGATGCTTTCTTACAATATTAATTTCTTTTATAGTTGCACCTGAGGAGAGCAAAGCTTCGTGAAGCTTGACAAATTCTTTAAATGATACATCCTTGCGCGGAAGTGCCAACAGGGAAGAACCCCCACCTGAAATCAGGAAAATAACTAGATCATCCTTGCCTGCTTTTGATAAAAGTTCCTTCACCATCTGTCCGGCTTTTAGACTATTCTCATCAGGAATTGGATGAGCTGACTCATATACTTCTATATGTTTAAGTTTATCAGAGTAACCATATTTAGTAATGGCTATACCTTGAATTGTTTTATCATATAGAATTTCTTCAAGAGCTTTTGCCATGGGCACAGAAGCTTTTCCAAAAGCAATAACATATATATTCTGATATTTTTCAAGTTCATATACACGGTTTCCTATGTATAAATTATTTTCATCTCTTCTCAATGCTCTTTTTACGGCAACAGATGGCTCCACAGCTTCTATAGCTGCTTTAAAGATTTCAGATGCATCTTTTTTAAGATCATTGTGCATAGTACATTCACTCAAGAAACATTGTTCTCATATCTATATCCAACATTTAATATGATTTCCAGTTAGCTCTCTAAACCTCAATTCATGGATACAAATTAATAATGTAAGCAATTGCAATACAAAAAACCATTTCATAGCCAATTTGGGAAACTATGGATGAAAACAAATTGTTTCATCTACTTAAATCTTATTAAATTATTCAGCCTTACAAATTACATAAAGAAATTCACATAAGAAATATAAATTTTACATAAATATTTTGTTTTATCTGAATTCCTATTAATTGAATAGGATGACTACATTCAACTTTATCCGGAATCATACCCTTTAGTTTGTAAAAATATGCTCTCAATGGAATTGTGAAAAGAAAGGAATACGTGAATTCCATGATTTATCTGATGTCAGTAAAATTTACATTTCCAGCACTATTTTAAAGAGAAACTCTGTTAGTAACAATAACCAATAACGTTATTTAATGTTAGTTATATTGTATCCCGCCCTATTCTGCCAGGTGTAAGATATTATGAATGTTGTAGTGTTTACCGAAAAAAACAAAGCCGCCTCACAGATTGCCAACATACTTAGCGGAGGCAAAACTGATAGAAAACTTGTAGAAGGAGTTCCAGTATATGTGTTTCATAAGAATGGTAAAGAATGGCAGATTATGGGTCTTTCAGGTCACATTATGGGTTATGATTTTCCACATGAATTAAACAACTGGAAGAGTGTGGACCCCAGCAAACTGCTTGATATTACTCCTGTTAAAAACATTACCAAAAAAACATTGGCAGACGCTGTTATTTATTTGGCTAAAAACGCTGATGAAATAATACTTGCCTGTGATTTTGACAGGGAAGGAGAAAATATCGGTTTTGAAGCAAAGGAACTTGCCTCGAGAGTTTCGCATGCTCCTGTAAAAAGAGCAAGATTCTCTTCGTTGTCAGCTTCTGAAATTACCAGAGCCTTTGAGAAAACGGTTGAACCTGATACATGTATGGCAATGTCAGCAGATGCACGCCAGATCCTTGATCTTAAAATGGGTGCTGCTTTTACGCGGTATCTTACTCTGGCTGTAAGGGAAAAAGTACACATAAAAGATATACTTTCCATTGGACCCTGCCAGACTCCTACATGTGGTTTTGTATATGAAAGAGAAAAAGCTATTAAAGAATTTATACCTGAAGATTTCTGGAAAATAGAAGCTCTTTTCCATGCAAAAGAGACAGATTTTAAAGGTGTGCACAGGTCAGGAAACATAAAAGATAGAGGAAAAGCAGCAGATATATTCAGAAAGATTAAGGGATGCACCACAGGAATAGTTACAAAGAAAAGTCTAACAGAACTTAAGATCAATGCACCCTATCCTCTTAATACTACCGAATTTCTCAAGCGTGCCTCCAGGTTCTTGAATATAAGCCCTGAATCAGCTCTTGAAATTGCCGAACAACTGTATCTGAACAGTTTTATAAGCTATCCACGAACAGAGACAAACAAATATGCAGATGATTTTGATTTCAAATCCAAATTGATAGCCTTCACAACTACCGAATACAAAGACTATGCACTTACTATTCTGTCATCTGGAGAGATTACCTCACGCAATGGTACAAAAGATGGCCACGATCATCCGCCTATATACCCGATTAAAGCAGTTTCAGTAAAGGATGTGGAAAAAGCTGTAAAAGTAGAAGGCGCGAGTAAGGTTTATGATCTGATTACCAGACATTTCCTTGCTAATCTCATGCCTGCTGCCACCTTAGAGAAAACACACCTTGAAATATGTGTAGATAGCGAGATTTTTGACTCATCCGGATCTGTAATGAAAAGTGATGGCTGGCTGGGAGTATATCCCTTTGAAACAAAGAATGACAAGTTTCTGCCAGATATACAGGAAAAAGAAGAAGTTGTGATTAAAAAAATGGAAAATATAGCTTCTAAGACCACTCCACCAAAACATCTTACTGAAGCTGAACTTTTAACATTGATGGACAAACATGGAATCGGTACTAAGGCAACAGCTCCATCACATATAGAAACTAATAAAAAAAGGGGTTATTTTGAGACGAAAGGTAAGACTATAGTTATGCAGGAAACAGGCTTTAGCCTGATGGATGCACTTAGCGCCTCAGTGCCTCTTGTGGTAAAGCCAGAAATAAGGGCACGTATAGAAACACTTGTGCAGGAAGTAGAGGATGGAAATAAAAATTTTGAAACTGCAGTTGCAGAGGGAACTAAGCTCATTAAAATGATGTATTCGCAACTTACTGAAAGCAGAGATTCCATTGTCTCCCGACTTACAGGTGCCATAACTGATGAAAATGCAACTGAAGATAAGAAAAATTACATCGGAACATGTCCGGATTGCGGGCGTGTGCTACGTATAATAACCACTGATAAAGGACGATTTGTAGGGTGTACCGGATATCCACAATGCAGGAATACTTATCAGTTGCCAAAAGAAGGTTCACTTTCTGTACTTCGCTCAAAACAATGCTCAAAAGGTGGAATTGCAGTAATTAAAGTCTCAAACAAGTATTGCTGGGCAGTGGGCATAGGACCATGTTTTGTATGCGAACAACAAAAGAAGTGCTTTCCTCCTGAAGTAATTGGAAAATGCTCTATATGCGACGGGGATATGTTTCTCATTACAACGAAAGATTCCCGTTTTTTGGGTTGTAGCAAGCGATGTGGGCGTACACAGTCTCTGCCACAGAATGGCAGGCTTACGGTACTTGAAAAAAGATGTGAAGTATGTGGATGGAAAATGATCCGTATAAAAGGAAAAAATAAGGAAACCAGTGAGATGTGTGTCAACCGAAACTGCGGAAAAGTCAGAGAAATCTAACACTCTTCAAACTGAGTTTACTAATTCTTAAATCAATTACCCTTGATTAGTTGGGTTACGAACAAATGTTTATATACAATTAATACATACCTAAGAACTAGAGATGAAGGGCAAAACAGGAAAAACTTCTACTACCAAACTGGTGTCTAAATCCAAAATATATCCTTAAACCTCCTTAATTCCGGTTTGCGTCTTCGTCTCTACCTCCATTGATTGCCATAAAGCTCTTCAAAGGCTATTTCATGAAGTTCTTTTCTTGAAGACTTTGGTGTGTTTCCATCAGGATACCCAATGGCCAGTACAGCCATAAGTTCAAAAGATTCAGGTGTTTCTAAAATCAAATTCACTTGTTCTTTATTATTTAATATTTCTCCAAGCCATACTGCCCCTAATCCAAGTTCATGAGAGGCAAGCAGCATGTTCTGAATTGATGCACCTGTGGCTTGCACATCTTTTGTGCGGTCATACATCAAGGAGGTATCCAGAAAAACTGCTATTAAGACGCCTGCACCTTTTACAATAGATGAATAACGGGTACAACCAGCCAGTTTTTCAATAGTTTCTCTTTTCTGTACAACAATGAATTTCCACGGTTGGTTGTTAAGGCCAGATGGAGCCCACCGTGCAGCTTCAAGGATCATAGTAATATACTGCCTTTCCACAGGATCCGATGTAAATCTTCGAACACTTCGTCTTGACATTATACTTGCTATGGTTTCATGCATAGGATCACTTCAAAAAAAAGTGACGTGTTCTTGTATATCAGACACGCCCTTGCTATAAATTCTTAATATTTGATGTTTACTTTTCATTAAGGCCACTATTAAGCCAGGGCATCATTGCACGTAACCTGCGGCCTACCTCTTCCACAGGATGTTCGCGTTCCTGGCGTTCCATAGCTGTAAGCACTGGTCTGTTGGCCTTGCCTTCAAGTACGAACTCTCTTGCAAATTGTCCATTCTGAATGCGCTCAAGAGCTTCATACATAGCTTCCCTGGACAATTCATTAATTATCTTTGGACCTACGGTCATACCACCGTATTCTGCTGTATTGGATACAGAATACCACATTTTTTCCAGACCACCTTCATGGATAAGATCAACAATGAGCTTCAGTTCATGAGTAGTTTCAAAATATGCTATCTCAGGTTGATATCCTGCTTCAACAAGCACCTCAAAGGCCGTTTTAATAAGAGAAGCCACTCCTCCACACAGGTCGACTTGCTCTCCAAAGAGGTCAGTTTCCGTTTCTTCACGGAAAGTAGTCTCAAATACTCCTGCACGTGTACAACCAATACCTTTTGCATGTGCCAGAGCCAATTGCTTTGCCATTCCTGTAGCATCCTGATATACTGCAATCAAACCTGGAACACCATGTCCTTCTTTAAATGTCCTACGTAGAAGGTGTCCTGGACTTTTTGGTGCAACCATATACACATCTATATCTTTCCGAGGCACTATCTGATTATAATGGATATTAAAACCATGAGAGAATACAAGAGCATTTCCTGCCTCAAGTCCCGGTTCTATTTCTTCATAATATACCTGGGCCTGTGTTTCATCTGGCAGAAGAATCTGAATCACATCAGCTATTTTTGCTGCTTCTTTAACTGTCATGACCTTTAAGCCATCCTCTTCTGCTTGCTGCCAGCGTTTGCTACCCTTTCGCAGACCTACAATCACATCCAGGCCGGAATCATGGAGATTCTGGGCCTGAGCATGACCCTGACTGCCATATCCCATCACTGCTATCTTCTTTCCTTTCAGAATGCTAAAATCTGCATCCTTATCATAATACATATTTGCTGCCATTTGAATTCCTCTGAATTAAATTCATATTCCTTTAGGCCCTCTGCGTAGGGCTATTTTACCAGTACGTGCCATTTCTTTGATCCCAAAGGGTTTAAGCAACTGTTCTATTGCCTTGATCTTATTTTCATCACCTGTAACCTCTATAACCACAGACTTACTGGCAACATCTATGATATTTGCCCTGAATATATCTGCAATCTGCATGATCTCAGAGCGATTGGTCACATCTGCATTTACCTTGATAAGAGCAAGTTCCCTTTCTACAGTGTCTTCTGACCCCAGATCTGTTACTCTTATGACATCTATCAGTTTATTAAGTTGTTTGGTTACCTGTTCCAGTACAAGATCGTCTCCACGTACTACAATTGTCATACGGGAAATTGTGGGATCTTCAGTTACACCTACCGCCAGACTATCTATATTATAACCTCTGCGTGCAAACAGACCAGCAACACGTGAGAGTACACCGTATCTGTTTTCCACAAGGACTGCAAGTGTGTGTTTCATGCTTTCCTCTCCAGATCCAATATCTCGTTTATAGCTGCTCCTGCGGGTACCATAGGTGACACATTCTCTTCACATTCAATCCAGAAATCTATCACTGTAGGTCTTCCGGAGGCTATTGCCTCTTCTATTGCCGGCCTAACTTCAGAAGGTTGTTTAACACGCAGTCCAAGAGCTCCATAGGCCTCTGCAAGCTTTACAAAATCCACACTGTCTCTTATACAAGTATAAGAATATCTTTTATCAAAGAAGAGTTCCTGCCACTGTCTGACCATTCCCAGATAACCATTATTGAATATGGCAATTATCACAGGAAGATTCTCCTGTACAACAGTTGCAAGCTCATGAGAGTTCATCTGGAATGAACCATCACCTGCTATGTCAAAGACTACTCTATCAGGCCTAGCAATTTTAGCCCCAATAGCTGCAGGAAATCCGAAGCCCATGGTACCCAAGCCTCCTGATGATATAAATGTGCGAGGCTCACTGAATCTGAAATATTGAGCTGCCCACATCTGATGCTGTCCCACCTCTGTAACAATAATAGCATCCTTGCAAGCATCATAGATCTGTTCAATAATATACTGGGGTTTGAGAGTACTGCTATTACTGACATAATGAAGAGGGTAGGATCTTTTCCAATGTGCTATCCTTGTAAGCCATTCATCAGTGGGAGCCCTATCAACATATTTAAGCAAATCTTCAAGCACTTTTTTTGCATTACCTACAATGGGAATATCTACGCGTATGTTCTTAGATATCTCTGCAGGGTCTACATCTATATGGATAATTTTAGCATTTGTTGCAAATGATTTTATTTTTCCTGTAACCCTATCATCGAATCGAGCCCCGATTGCAATAATGAGATCTGATTCCTGTACCGCATAATTAGCATATTTGGTACCATGCATACCGAGCATACCAATAAACAAAGGATGGTCCACTGGAAAAGCACCCATTGCAGTTAGTGTAGTTGTTACTGGAGCCTGAACTTTTTCTGCAAGTGCTCTCAGATATTCGCTTGCATTTGCACTGATTACCCCGCCACCTGCGTAAATTACAGGTTTAGAAGATCTGGATATTTCTTGCGCAGCTTTTTTAATTTGCTGGATATTCCCTTCATATGTTGGGTTGTAACTGCGTAGTTTCACTGTTTCAGGATAATGGAAATCTATTATCTCTGTAGTGAGGTCCTTTGGAATATCAATGAGCACCGGCCCTGGCCTTCCAGTGGTTGCTATATGAAAAGCTTCCTTCATAATACGCGGAATATCTCTGGCATCTTGCAGAAGGTAATTATGCTTTGTTATGGGCAAAGTTATTCCAGTAATATTTGCCTCCTGAAAAGCATCATTACCTATCATGGACAGAGGCACTTGACCCGTAAGTGCTATAATTGGTACAGAGTCCATGTAAGCAGTAGCTATTCCAGTTACCAGGTTAGTTGCCCCAGGACCTGATGTAGCCAAGCATACACCCACTTTACCACTTGCTCTTGCATAGCCGTCCGCTGCATGAGCTGCTGATTGTTCATGGCGTACAAGCACATGGCGTATCTTTGAGTCATACAATGCATCATATATAGGAAGCACTTGACCCCCTGGATATCCAAAAATTGTATCAACGCCTTCTCTGTACAGACATTCGATGATGGCTCTGGCACCTGTCATCTTCTCTGTTCGTCCTGTCATTAGATCACTCTGCTAGTCGTAAATTAATATAGATGTGCATTCAGGTATATCATTTTTTTATTTTACTCTGTGGTTCAGTCTGTATCAACCTATTGATACCGTTAAGCATCGCTTCCACTGAAGCCATGATAATATCAGTGCGTGCACCCCTTGAAGTAATCATTCTTCCATCCTTTGAAAGCTTGACAAGTACTTCCACAAGAGCATCAGTACCTCCTGTTATGGCATCCACATGATATTCCTCAAGTTGAATATCGCCCACACCTGCCACTGCTTTCTTTATACACTGGATGGTTGCATCCACAGGTCCGTCACCTATACCAGCTTCAACAACCTCCTCGCCATCAACTTTCAGTTTGACTGAAGCAGTTGGTGTTACTTTATTACCAGATACGACTGTGAAATCTTCAAGTTTTACTCGGGAATTGCACTGAATGTTGAGTACAGTCTCAGCAATAGATTGCAGATCAGCATCTGTGACGTGTTTACCGAAATCACCTAATTCTTTCACTCTTTTGAGGATTTCATTAAGATGTGCATCCTGGACATCGTATCCCATTTCCTTTAGTGCAAGAGATACAGAACTTTTGCCAGCATGCTTGCCCATCACTATCTTACGTTCGCGTCCAAGAATTTCAGGCCTTATAGGCTCATATGTAGATGTGTCTGCTAAAAGACCATGTACATGAATACCTGCTTCATGAGCAAAAGCATTACCTCCTACAAGAGATTTATTAGGAGCCACGGGTACACCTGTAAGACGACTTACTAATCTTGAAGCCCTGAAAAGTTCAGTTGTCTTGATACCTGTATCATATTTGTACAGCCATTCAAGAATCATTACTACCTCTTCAAGAGAAGTATTGCCGGCTCTTTCTCCTATACCATTGATGGTCACATGAGCTTCTTGTGCACCTGCTCTAAGAGCAGCCACGGTATTTGCAGTACCCAAACCGAAATCATCATGGCAGTGAATACTGACAGGTGCCTTTAAGGATGCAGTCAGATCCTTGAATATTGTCTCTGTCTTTTCTGGCACCAGCATTCCTACAGTGTCACAGAAACACAGCCTCTCTGCACCAGCCTCAATGCCTGCCTGATATATTGATTTAAGGAATTCAATATCTGCCCTTGAAGCATCCTCTCCGCTTAGCTCTACTATCAGTCCGTGCTCTTTGGCATATTCGGTGGTTTCAACAGCCATTTGCTTTACTGTTTCTCTGTCTTTTCTGAGTTTGACGCTAATGTGAAGATCAGACACAGGTGCTACAAGATGAATAGAATCCACATTACATGAAAGTGCATGGTCTATATCTGTTTGCATAATCCTACAATAGCTGCAGATTTCCGCATTCAGACCCTCAGCTGTAATTGCACGGATGGCTTCTCTTTCTCCTTCGGAAGTAATTGCTGAACCTGCCTCAATTATGTGCACACCCAGCTCATCGAGCTTGCGTGCAATTGCCAGTTTATCCTCTGTAGTAAGTGCCACGCCGGGTGTCTGTTCACCGTCTCGTAGAGTTGTGTCCAAAAATCGGATATTTTCCAATAATACTACCCCTCACAGGTATTTGTCTGCTGGTCATAACCAACAGCACCTACATCGATACATCTATACTATATATGGATATCGATATATCTATCATGATTGTTCATAAAGTAAACAACACTACATAAAAATAAAATTATTTGCCTGAATATCAGGCATCAGAAATAATTTTCAATGTTCTCGATTGCATTTACAAGTAGATCTACACATGCCTTAACATCTGCCATATCTACTACTTCCACTGGAGAATGAATGTAGCGTGTAACTACACTTATTACACTTGAAGGGATACCTTCTCTTGTGAGATGTATGGCAGTGGCATCTGTTGTTCCGCCATCTCCCACTTCAAGTTGGTATGGAATATGCTTTGAGTCAGCAGTTTCTTTTAGCCATTTTACTACCTGAGGAGAAGCGATAAGACCACGACCAGAAGCATCTGCAACTGTAATTACCCCACCTTTACCCTGTTCCACAGCAGCATCCTTTTTCTCTATTCCTGGATGATCCCCAGCTACTGTCGTATCTACTGCAAGAGCTATATCAGGATCTAGACTAAAAGCAGAAGTACGGGCACCCTTAAGACCAACTTCTTCCTGCACAGTCCCTACTGCATAAATTGTTGCTTTTATGTTCTTTTCTGCAAGTTGCCGCATCACTTCAAGGAGTATGGCACAACCGGCACGATTGTCAAAAGCCTTGCCTGTAATCTTGCCGTTTGCAAGAGCAACTACTTCTCTGTCCATGGAAACAGGTGTCCCCACAGTTATCCCCATCTTTTCAGCATCCTCCCTACTTGTAGCACCTACGTCTATAAACATATCTTCAGACTTTACAGGTCTTTTCCGATCTTCCTCTTTCATCACATGAGGAGGTTTACAGCCAATAACACCCGGGATTGGACCGTTTTTGGTATGAACTATAACTCTTTGACTGTGCAAAGTTGAATCGAACCAACCACCAATCTTTACAAATTTCAGGAATCCCTTATCATCAATATACTGTACCATCAAACCGATTTCATCCATGTGAGTGGCGATCATTATTGATGGACCTTCTCCTTTTTTAGTGGCAATAAGATTGCCCATTTTATCAGTGATAACTTCATCCACATATGGTTTAAGTTCTGCTTCCATTATAGCGCGAATACCATCTTCATGGCCTGAAATGCCATGTGCATTTGATAACTTCTTCAAAGAATCGATCAGTTTTTCCATATTAACCCTCTTTGTAATAGTGAAGGATAATAGGCACTGCTTGTATAAAGACATAGATGTAAAATATAAAACAGGAAATGAAAAAAGAAATACTCAATTATACTTTTTTCTTCCAACAATAAAATGACTGGACATATTAGACAGATTTACTACTTATAAAATGTCATTGAAGATTTAGATTATTAATATAGTAGAAGAAATTATATAGTTTTATTTATTATATAATAGATGTTAATTATATACATATGTAATAGAAATTAAATTTTTTCCCCTAGGAGGAATAATGTACGGATACTGAGATTACTGCAACATCATATATGGAAGAAGAGAAAAAAAGATATAAGTCCTTATCTACAGCTAAGGCTGCCTTCAAAAAAATCTTCTCTGTTGCCAAAGACTCATATCCTATAGATGACTTATGTTCGATACACACAGATGTCTCTAAGCATAGTGAGCCTCATTGCAAACAAAAAACTATTGCAGCTATACCTGCATATAATGAGGAAAAATTCATAGGAAAAGTTGTTGCTGGATGTAAGCCATACGTAGATGAAGTGGTTGTGGTTAATGATGGTAGTATTGATGCTACTGCAATGATAGCTACTGCCTGTGGTGCTACAGTTATTTATCATGAAGAAAACATGGGATATGGTGCAGCTATACGTACTTGTTTTGATACAGCAAAGAAAATGAAAGCTACTGCAATGGTTATATTAGATGCTGACGGTCAGCATGATCCTTTAGACATAAAACAGGTCCTTGAACCAATTCTCAATGATGAGGCTGATATTTGTATAGGTTCAAGATTTTTATGTAGTAAAAAAGCCGAAATCCCTTTTTATCGAAAGATAGGAATGAAAATACTTGATTTTGCTACCAACCATGGGAGTGATATAAAAATCACTGATACACAAAGTGGTTTTCGTGCATATTCTGCAAATGCTATCAATAAGATAAAAATTGACAGTAAAAGTATGGCAGCTGGTTCTGAGATCTTATTACAGGTGAAAGAATGTAATTTGAGGATAAAAGAAGTACCAATAATATGCAGATATGATATAAAAGACACATCTACACACAATCCTTTATTTCATGGGATGGAAGTACTTGCAAGTGTTATTAGAGAAATAGAATATAAACATCCTCTTTTTTATATTGGAGTTCCGGGACTGCTTTTATTTTGTGCTGGTCTGATAAGTGCGGGATTGGTATTGAATTCTTATAATAAACAAGGTTATGTGCCCTTTGGACCAGCTATTCTTATGATAATGCTGTTTGTAGTTGGTTTATTGGCAATATTTAGTGCATTGAATTTGCATGCACTTACCCAATTGTTGCATAAGATGAAAACACAATAAACAGGTTGGTGAAAAACGTTGGATTATCCTTTTGTTTCAGTTGTGGTTGGAATTCGAAATGAGGAAAGAAATATTGTTGAATGTATCGAGTCTCTTCTCAATCAAGATTATCCAAAAGAAATGTATGAAATAATTATAGTCGATGGAATGTCAACAGATAATACCCGAAATCTTGTAGAACAATACCCTGTTAAGCTTTTCTTAAATGAAAAAATAAATGTTGCTGCAGCAAGGAATATTGGAATCAGAGAGGCAAGGGGAGAATACATTGCATTTACAGATGGGGACTGCAAAGCAGATAGATCTTGGCTAAGTACGTTGGTCTATGAAATGCTAAATGCTCCTGAAAACGTTGCATGTGTTGGTGGACCAAATTTAATTTTCGATACCGATACCCTTTTTGCCAGGGTAGTTGGATATGCACAGGAAACTTTTCTTGGTTCTGGTGGCTCAGCCCAAACAAATAACTCTTCCAAAAAAAAATATGTTCAATCAATTCCCAATTGTAACGCATTTTATAAAAAAAAGATAATTGAAGATATTGGTTATTTTGATGAGACTTTTGTAGTGGGCCAGGATTGTGACTTGAATTTCCGAATCGGAAAGAAAGGATACAAATTTTTGTATGTTCCAGAAGCAAAAGTATATCATCACCGCAGAGGAAACCCAAGATCTTTCTCAATACAAATGTTTCGATACGGTTCGTGGATGGTGAAACTTTTTAGGAAGCACAGAAATATAGTGAGGTGGTATGCATTTATACCTGCTATTTCTATAATAATTGTCCTCATTGGACTAGTCCTTTCCATTAAATATATAATTGTATTGAGATTTGTTGGGTTTCTTGCACTTATCTACATTTTTTTGATTTCATATACTGCCTTAAAAGTAAGTACCAAAATGAGATCAATTTATGGATTGAATACGTTGTATATATTGCCTCTGCAGCATATAATGTATGGTTTTGGGGTTCTATCACAATTGATTCAAAGACAAAAGAACTATTGAGAATCTTAAGCGTTTGCAAGTAAAAATTTATGATATATTGAGGTTCAAATGAACAAAAAAAATATTGGAATATTAACTTTTCCAACAAGCAATTCTGGGAATGTACCATTATCCAATCTTGTGGATATAATCTGTGCAATATCCAAAAATACTCATCTTATTACTGGAAATGAGGGGTATGATTTCTTTAAGAATGATCCTCGCCTTAGAACGTATCCAATCAATTGCGAACATAGAAAAAATTCACATAACATATTTATGTGGATATTTAAGTACATTACTACACAATTTAAAATGTCATTTGTATTATCAAAGTCATCAAAAAAAGTAGACTTATGGATATTCTTCATTGGCGGAGATTGTTTACTTATTCCCATGATAGCTGCAAAAATATTTCGTAAACAGGTAATATTAGTATTTGCAGGTTCTATCACCCAATCACTTAAATCTGAAGATAGCAA
This sequence comes from Methanomethylovorans sp., assembly GCA_014361205.1. Classification (GTDB taxonomy): domain Archaea; phylum Halobacteriota; class Methanosarcinia; order Methanosarcinales; family Methanosarcinaceae; genus Methanomethylovorans. The sequence goes on from JACIVZ010000029.1 coordinate 21,149, forward strand.
ATTGTATAAAATCGTTCGCTTAATATCTAATATTAACTGTAGATTTTCAGATAGCATAATCCTATATTCCCCTATACTTATCGAACAATGGAATTTGAAAAAATTCAATCATAAAATAAAGATAGCACCTAAACATTTTTTAGACTTCAATATATTCAAAAAAGATATAAAAATAGCCAATCGCAAGAATTTAATTGGATATGTTGGTCGCTTTAGTAATGAAAAAGGTGTAATTAATTTGATAGAAGCAATTCCATTAACGTTAAAAATGAGATCAGACGTTAATTTTCTGTTTATTGGTGATGGACCAGAAAAAGATAAAATGGAAATATATTTGCAACAATATAATTTAAACGGTTGGGTAGAAATAAAGGAATGGGTGAAACATGAGGAGCTTCCTGCTTATCTGAATAAACTAAAATTAGTTGTAATACCTTCTTACACAGAGGGTCTTCCCAATTTAATGCTTGAAGCAATGGCTTGCGGAACTCCTGTAGTTGCAACGCCTGTGGGGTCTATACCTGACATAATAAGAGATTCACAAAATGGGTTTATAATGCAAAACAATTCTTCTGCAGTTATTGCTGAAAACATAATTAACATACTTAATAGATCTGATCTGGAAGAAATTAGTGAAAAAGCAAAAATCCTGATAAGTGAAAACTTTACCTTTGAAATGGCTGTTAAAAGATATTACAATATAATATATAATATTTAATGGGAGGTTTAAGTGCCCTTCAAGATTGGTGGGAAAAATTTACTGATCTATGTAATTTTACTACTTTCAATAGCTAATATATCTATTATTTTGGATATTCCCCTATTTAGACAGATTTTTGGGCTAATTCTGATTACAATTATTCCTGGAAGTCTCTTTTTGAAACTGATAAAACTATCAGATCTAGATTTTTCAGAAAAATTCATTCTGATAAATGGACTTAGCCTTTCCGTAATAATGTGGACTGGGTTTATAGCAAATTTACTTTATCCGATTATAGGAATTAATGACCCATTATCAACAATTAATTTACTATCGAACATAAACATTGCTATAATTTTTATTGCCCTTTTATCTTATAAGTTTGGAGATTTTACATTTAGTTTTAATATTAGTAGCATTCATTTGGACAATAGTACATTAAAAACAGGTCTTATTTTAGTATTGATATTAAACCTGAGCATACTAGGCGCTTTAATCACTCGATTTTTCAAAAATACTACAGTTTCTATCATTTTTCTGTTGATTTTAGTAATATTTATAATATTGGTTGGATGCCATAAATTGGTTACACATGAATACTATCCTATATCAATATTTACCATTGGTTTTTCTCTTCTCATAAATAGAGCACTTGT
>JACIVZ010000003.1 GCA_014361205.1 Methanomethylovorans sp.
AATCCTCATTAAGATACTCTTTCAACAGGACAAGTATCAGTAGCTGATGTTGTGTATACTTTCTTTTAGAATATTTACAACTATAAATCTGAAGATGTGAGTTTGCCGATACAGCTTGCGCTGTAGCAACAAACTTTAAGTACTTATTAGACAAAACACAATCATCCCCTATGTGTTTTTGGTGGCAGAGAATACTCAGGGGATTTATCCTTTTTAAATTAATAGGTCAAAATAAAATTAAAAGTAGGTTTTCTACAAAGCCTGAACTTTCTAAGGGTGAAAAAAAAGAAAAAGGTTTCAATGAACTTAAACGTAAGTTGAAAGATATAACTCCGAAGACACTTTCAGGCAGGCTAAAGGAACTGGAGCAAGAGGGCTTAATACAGAAGATTATCGATGATTCTGTATTTCCTGTACGCTGTGAGTATTCTCTTACTCCCAGTGGAGAGGACTTTATAGTTATAATACGAGCTCTCAAGTTATGGGGCCTTAAATGGAAGTTTAGTAACAAAGTATGTGAAAGTTCAGTTTGCAGGCTTTGTGAACTTTAAGCAAAGTTATTTGTATCCCAACTTTGATGATCAAAAGCAATTGATATATTCCTTGATATTATTCCTGATTTATATAAATTTATTGAAACTGCCAAGTAGATTATCCTTACAAAAGTAGGAATTTTGATAAAATCAGATAAATAACATTTGTATTGGCATTTCAAGCTAAAAAAGCTGAATTTAATAGTTATTTTACAGAAACTAAAATTTATATCTGAAATAAAAGAATACAAAAATTTACTTTCCCAGCACGCTCTCAGCGAGCAGCACCGAGATATCCATCATGTTCAGCTCTTCGTTGCGTTCCTTGCAGACGCCTTCAGTATGATGCATGCAGAAAGGACAATAAGAGATCAGAGTGTCTGAGAACTCCTTGTACTTGTTGACAGCCATCATTGCGATATCGCCGGATATCTGGGGAAAATTGGGTTTAAGACCACCCGGACCACCGCAACACCGCGTTTTGCCATCGAATAACTCAATAACCTCTACACCGATGGTTTTAAGGATATCCCTGGGCACATCTGCAAGATGACGTATGGGACATGCATCCCTGATAGCCACAGTTCGCTTCAGTTTCTGAGGCTTCAGTTTGCCTTTGTCCAGCAGTTCCTTGAACACGTTTATGGTAAGCTCCACCTCAAACTTTGGAGCTCTGCACAGTTGGGCATATGAATCCCTGATGCTGTGATAGCATCCCGGACAGGAGACCAGCAGTTTTTTAACACCCGAGGATTCGATATATTTCATATATTTTTCAGCATGTGCTGTAATATCATCCAGATGCCCGCTATCTATGAGGAAAATGCCACAGCACTTCTCCTCTTTCAGTATCATGGGCTTTATGCCAGCCTTGTTGAGCAATCTGATGGAAGACTGTGCAATTTCCGGATGACTGTAAGAAACCCAGCAACCCGCCATGTATGCCACATCTGACCTTTCGGCAATCTGGAGGTCAGGTGTCACCCAAGAAAACCTCTGGGTCGGGTCCTTGCCTCCCGGACTGTTCTTTTCCAGAATGTTCTTTGAGATAAGAGTGGTCTTTGAAGGCTCCTTCCCCTGCTCTGCCAAAAACTTCCTTTCATATTGGATTATCTTCGTAATAGGAATATTCACAGGACATACGTCATCACATGCCCCGCACCTAGTGGATAGATAGATATTGCTAAACTCATCTTCTGTAAGCTCCTCTCCTGCAAGTATCTTCGGCAATGACTGGATCTTGCCCTGAGGAGTATAAATGTTGCCTGCTGTGACCATATTAACAGGACACACATCCCAGCATTTCTTACAATCAATACACAGAGCAGCCAGTTCCTCTAATTTTTCCATTATATCAGTTCCTGTTTCCAGAAATTTTTATCCCTGTCTTCATCCGCTTCTGGGATGAGTGCATCTGGATATGGTTCTAAAAATGTATGATAACCACTTTCCATTCCTGCCCTCATCGAATAAAGTTTAAGAACTTCAGTTACTGAAGAAAAACAAATCTTATTTTGTTCGTATCTGGTAAGCAAAGCCTCAAAAAACTGTTTTTCTATATCAGATAAACCTTCTGAGAGGTAATTAAACATCAATCTTGCAGCCTCTGCATTCTCCTTGAAAGCCGGCGGCTTTGCCATCAATTGTTTAAGCAAAGACTCCACTTCTTCAATTATATTGTCAATGGGCTTCCTATCATCCTTTACAAGTTCGAGCATCTTTTTCTGTATATCTTTATTATAGGACAAGAAAAGAAATTTATTCCGATCCAGAAAATTCTGTACAGTTTCAAGGCTTTTATCTTTTTTAACTCTTCTGAAATCAGCAAATGTATAAAGATGAGTAAGGAAATGGTGCCTTATTTTCCTGTTCCGAAGCCTGTCCTCTTCCTCAAAAGGATAGTCCGGATACTTCTCCAAGATTTTTCCTGCAAAGAAACCTGTACCGCGTTCGACAACTGGAGCATTCGCCTCCCCTGAATATACTTTTATGTTGCGCAGTCCGATAGTGGGAGATTTAGACTTGAATATAAAACCATCCACTTCTTTAAGAGAGTTGATAAAAAACTGCGTAAAAGCATTCATCTTTTCAGTAATATCTTCACCAGTCTTAGGTTGAATGAGCCTGTAATCACCATTCCTACGTACTATTCTTATAGGATCTCTAGGTACACCCAGACCAATTTCATATTCTGGACAGACTTTTATAAAATCAACAAATGGTTGCAGATCTTTCACTATCTTGGAATGTATAACCTGCCCGTCATACCTTACCTTATCAAATTCAAGGCATCTACTGACAACTACAATAGGTCTAGGAAAATTCCTCATTAACACTCCTTCTTTTTACCTTATTTTATCTATACTACCTTTTATACTACCTAATGCATTAAATAGATGAAGAATTACTTAATGGCACCGAGTAAAGATACAAGGAAATTCCAAACTTTGGAAACTGAAGGGATATAAAGACACTCATCCGGAGAATGTGGGTTCTTGATAGTTGGTCCAAAAGAGATCATATCCAGTTCTTTAAATATTGAACCCATTATGGCACATTCAAGACCAGCGTGTATTGATTTTACCCTCGGCTTTTCATGATAGAGTGATGTATATACTTCTCTACATTTCTGAAGCAGAGGAGAGCGCATATTAGGCTTCCATGATGGATAGCCTTCATTGTTGTGAACAATTGCTCCTGTCGACCTTGCAATTTCATTAATTCTATTTGTCAGATGGACAAGTTTTTCCTTGTCTGAGCTTCTCTGACTTGTGATAATGGTGACATTGACATTCCCAGTATGTACACTCGCGAGATTGCTGGATGTTTCCACAAGTCCCGGCATATCAGCTGCCATACCGGATACACCATGAGGCAGTGCTAACAGTAAGTTTACAAGTTTTTTTGAAATTTCTGGAGAAATACTTTGTAACTTCTCGGTACTATCCATTTTTTCTATTTTTATACTCAGTTCTGGTTCTTTTTCACCAAACTCTGCACGCAACTCGCTTTCAAGCTGTGTAATTGTTGATTTCATTTCCGCGAAATTATTCACAGAATAAGCTACAATTGCCTGTGAGTATCGAGGAATGGCATTGTGAGCGCTGCCTCCATCAATAGACACAAGCAATATATCGTAAGCCATCAGTTTATCAATAGCTGTAGCAATGACCTTGATTGAATTAGCTCTTTTTTCATGGATGTTTACACCTGAGTGACCTCCACACATACCTTCCGCAATCAGTTTGCATATTCCATAAGAGGCTGGGATCAAAACACGAGTCACATTCATCGTAATATGGGAAGTAATACCACCTGCACAGCCCACAATAAAAACACCTTCTTCTTCAGAATCAAGATTGATTAAGATTTTTCCTGAAATGAAATCAGGTGTAAGAGCATTGGCACCCTGCATGGATGTTTCCTCATCCACGGTAAAAAGCAACTCAAGAGGCGGGTGATTAACGTCTGGATCTTTGGCAAGTTTGAGTGCCATTGCAAGACCGATACCATTATCAGCACCAAGGGTTGTACCATCAGCTCTCAGCCACTTACCATCATAAATCAGTTTTATGGGGTCCCTTTCAAAATCATGAACATATGATCCCACTTTTTCACATACCATGTCCATATGTCCCTGTATAACAACAGTAGGAGATTTTTCATAGCCTGGAGAAGCTGGCACAGTTATTAATACATTGTTCATGCTATCATACTTGAAACTAAGGCCATGCGATACTGCCCATTCCTTAAGCCACTTAGCAATTTGTTCTTCGTGTTTTGAACATCGTGGAATACTGCTTATATCTTCAAAGATAGAAAGAATGCTTTTTGTATGCTGATCCATGGAATTAGTATTGGCTTTATTGGTATTTTACTATATACATTTGATAAACAAATCAATGAAGATTATATTTAAGAAATTCCTAATTTAAATGATTAGTAGAGAAAGAAGAGGGGGTTTTATGCCAAAGATAGCTGAAAAAGTTACAGTCATTATAGGAGACATAGTAGTACAGACAGTGGATGCTATTGTTAATGCAGCAAATAATTCTTTACTGGGAGGAGAAGGGGTGGACGGCGCTATCCATCGGGCAGCAGGAAACGAACTCCTTGAAGAGTGCCGTAAGCTTGGAGGATGCCCCACTGGAGAAGCAAGAATCACCAAAGGGTATAATTTACCTGCAAAATGGGTAATACATACTGTAGGACCTATATGGAGGGGAGGCATGTATAGAGAAGATGAAATGCTCTATCGTGCCTATCAAAGCTCTCTTGAACTTGCACAAAAATATGATATCAGATCCATAGCCTTCCCGGCGATCAGTACAGGAGCCTATGGCTATCCTATAGAGAAAGCAGCTGGAATAGCTGTCAGGTCAGTGCTGGATTTCCTACGTGAGACTGATAAAATTAATAACGTAATCATGGTGTGTTACAACCAGACAGCTTTTCATACGTATTCAGAAGCTTTGTTACAATATTCAAGGCAATGAGAACATTAACGGTAGTGGAAAAGCCTCTTTTAAGGATTTTTTAAAAATTGGATTATGCGATATCTCATAATCATTACAATAACCATATATTAAAATATAGATAATTTTAAATATGAAAATAACTGAAATAACTTTGTTTGCTTATCTGAAAACCAAGAAATAAGAAGGTTGGTTGGTACGAAATCATCGGTGGTACGATGATTTCTGCAGAATAGATAAAAAGCAGCAAAATATTCCTTTCCTCTTTTCATAGAGGGAAGGAATATTTAATTGTTATATTATCCTCATTCCTCATACAATCGATGCACATATATCCTTTTGATGAGCCTTATTTAGTATGAGTGTCCTGATAATAAAGAACTGTGCAAGAGAAGGGCCGGGAATTTTAGGAGAGATACTTTCCATCAATGAAATTGAACAGCATATAATTGAACTCGAAAATAATACAGATATCCCTTCCCCTCTTGACCATGAAGCCTTTATAGTGCAGGGGGGACCTGCAAGTGCAAATGATACCACATTTGCAATCCGACAGGAAATAATAAAAATTAAAGAAGCTGTTATGGCAGATGTACCATATTTAGGGATATGTCTTGGCATGCAAGCGCTTGTTAAAGCTTGTGGAGGTAACATAATAAGTAATCCCATAAAAGAAATAGGCTGGAAAGATTTCGAAGGTAGAAGTTTCCTTCTTGAGCTTACCCAAGCAGGAATAAACGATCCTGTATTCAAAGGATTAGCAGCAACATTACCTATATTTCATCTGCATCAAGAAACAGCCAAACTGACAGACAATATGAGACTGCTGGCCACAGGAAAACATTGCAAGAATCAAGTGGTTAAAGTCGGAAAAACTGCCTATGGATTCCAGGGGCATGCGGAACTGACAGAATCAATGCTTGATAACTGGCTTAAGGAAGATGATAATCTAAGGCAACTTACATCTGAAGAAGTAAAAAGAGATTATTTTGCCGTAAGAGAAGAATATGAAAACAATGCGAAAAAAATATTCACTAATTTTTTAAGGATAGCGGATTTACTATAGATAATAAAATATCAAAATTATTAAAAAGAGTTGCTGTTTTACTTTATACAATAAAAAACTGCCTGCATATAGGAATACCACAGGATTTCCACTGTCCTAAAACCTGTTTCTCTCAATAATCTGAGATGTTCTTCAACTGTGATTGGAAAATATTCCTTGTCGAATCTGTCAAGATATTTATCTACCTCCTCCTGAGTTTTTCCCATAGATAATTGGAAATTAGCCAAATGTTGCTTTCCAATAGTAATACCTTCTTCTGTAAAAGGACGGATGTTCTCAGAGGTAATGTATACTCCACCCTCCTTCAATAGATCATAGCATACTTTAGTTGCTTTTGTTCTGTCTGCATCACACAGATAATGATGGCATTGGATAGCAGTAACAATATCTAACTTTTCTTCAAACCCACTGATATCCTGGGTAGGAGAAGTATTCATGATTTTAATTTTTCCAGTAGTCGAGGAAGATAGTTTTTTCCGGGCCTTATGAAGCATATTATCAGAGGGGTCAACTAACAAAAATCTGGTCTTTGGAAATTCAATGCATGCTTTTTCAACCAGTGAACCCGTCCCACAGCCAGTGTCCATCCATGTATGCGGTGTTATAGATAGTGCTTTTACAAGGTTAATAACTTCTTGATGAATTGACAGATAAAACGGAATTACTTTAGCCACTCCTGTATCATAATCCTCTGGATATTGTGATGACGAGTTAAGAGAAAATTGTGCATCTGCCATGATTAGAAATTTAATTCATCGTACTTCATGCTTTCCTCCCAGCTAGCAGAGTTCAAAATTTCAAAACCCTGAAGCCAACATACTTGTCCTGGATGTCTGTTTTGATATATCCTTAGCCTTCATGAAAGGAAGGCAGTAAACCATATAGCTGCTTTTGAGCATGTTAGCCATCACACAAATACTTTTATGGCATCATAATTGCAAGATGCCACACATGCCATGCAATACTTGCAATTTTCTGTCCTTAGGGCCTTGCATAGTCCATCTTCGATGCTCAGTACCTCATTCTGACATGCACTGACACATGAACTGCATCCTATGCATTTGTTTTTATACACTGCTATAAATACCATCGAATCAACTCCGGAAGTATTGATTATACATCTCATTGATATTCCTTAATATAAAGCCTGGTTTATGTAACATCTTTTTATTGAAAAAGATAGTTCAATTGTCTATGGATCAATTATCAATTGGGAAAGTCTACAATTATGCTTCTGAAGAAAATATGAAGATACTGCCGCTCTGGAAACAGTCAATAAGTGCTATTGAGATAATGGGTGTCAAAGAAGAACTTTTCAGTGAGGAATACTCTCATTACATAGTAATCCATGATGCTCTCAATATAAGGTTTCCTGAGAGCCGCGATGAACTCAACAGAAGATTTTGTGCCCAGTTGGGAGCTTCCGTCGTCAGATATATCCGCAAGCAAGGAAATGTGCATTATGTAAGAGGATTGATGGCTGAGAATGGAGCCAGTATATATAGCATTTTACCCTACACATCCTTTGATCTAATAGAAAATGCAAAATTTCCAAAAAACAGTATGGAAGAGAGAAAAATAAAAGCTTTTGAAGAAATAATTCCATTATTGAATGGGGAAAAAATTCTTGATGTGGGGTGTGGTCTTGGCACTCTGACAATAAAGATAGCTGCTATGAAACCGGATATATCAGTATATGGCGTTGATCTGCAGGAAAGCCTGATGAAACAATGTCGGTTTAATGCAGAAATAGAAGGTGTGGGAAACATAAAATTTGTTGCCGGTAGTGCATATGAGTTGCCATTTGAAGATGCGTACTTTGATGTAATTACATGTTTCTTTATGCTGCACCATCTTGATGATGTGCCAAAAGCCTTGAAAGAGATTAAAAGAGTCTTGAAACCTACTGGTGAAGTATTTGTCGTTGAACCAATAGATCATTTCCATGATATACAAAGAAATCCCGATGACTGGAAAAAACTGTTTATAGATGCTGGCTATGCTGTTGATGTTCGGAAAAAACATAAATTATCATACATCAAAGGCTTTCTTTGAGCAAAAAATATTGATATAGGAGGGCAGGGGTGAAAACACCCCTCATTAAAAATTGTGTACTCAGGCTAGCTGTTGTAATCTTACCTACAACCTCATAGTATTAAAAACTAATTGTTTTGTAATACTAAATCTTATTTTATAAGTCAAGTTGATATAACATTTTTGAGAAAAACAAGTAGTTCTATAAACCTGGATAATCTTCGAAAGATTAATGAATGAGCCATGCTAACAAATGCCATATAATAAATGAAGATATAAACGGAGATATGAATATGCTTGGAATTAACGATCCGCAGATATGGTTGGCTTATTTGTTAAGTATAGGCAGCGCTCTTGGCTGCATAATATACGGGCTGATGCATTGGAATGATACCGATCCGGAGGAAGAAAACTGATGGCAAGCAGCATGGTTCTTGGAATTGCTGTACTCATCTACCTCATGATCACTTTTTACTTAGGATGGCTGGGATACAAGCAAACCAAAAGTACTGATGATTTCATGGTTGCAGGCAGGAAGGTAAATCCATTCATTCTTGCACTATCATATGGAGCGGCTTTTATCAGCACTTCAGCTATAATTGGGTTTGGAGGATATGCGGGTGCTTATGGAATGGGGATATTGTGGCTGGTATTTATGAATATCTTTGTTGGGATATTTATTGCGTTTGTTGTATTCGGTTCACGGACAAGGAGAATGGGATTAAATCTAAAAGCAGTTACTTTTCCTGAACTCCTTGGGAAAAGATTCCAATCACGTTTCATTCAGGGATTTTCAGGACTTTTAATTGCTGTTTTTATGCCACTTTATGCAAGCAGTGTACTTATAGGAGGAGCCCGCTTTATGGAAACCGCCCTGAGTATTGATTATAATACAGCTGTACTTTTACTTACTATTATAACTGCAGCTTATGTGATTACAGGTGGTCTGATTGCGGTTATGTATACTGATGCAATGCAGGGAACTCTTATGTTCATAGGTATGGCAATTCTTATGGTATTTACTTATGCAAAACTTGGAGGTGTAACCTCAGCTCATCTTGCACTTACCAATCTTGCCTCCTTGGTACCTGAAGCTATGGCTCAACAAGGACATACGGGTTGGACATCAATGCCTGCTTTTGGTTCCCCCATATGGTGGACTCTTGTATCTACAATTATTCTCGGCGTAGGGGTGGGAGTGTTAGCCCAACCTCAGCTTGCTGTGAGGTTCATGACTGTTAAGAATACAACATCGCTTAAAAGAGCAGTTTTATCTGGTGGTCCTTTTATCTTTATGATGGTGGGAGTCGCCTACGTAGTAGGAGCTCTTTCCAATGTGTATTTTTTCAGGGAAAAAGGAATGTTATCCTTTGATGTTGCAGGTGGAAACATTGACAAGATAATGCCGGAGTACATAAACAGTGCAATGCCCGATTTATTCGTTGTTTTTTTCATGCTCACGCTTCTTGCAGCTGCAATGTCAACCCTTAGTTCACAGTTCCATAATATGGGTACTGCCATTGGTCATGATCTTTACAGAGAGTACTTAATGCGCGGTAAGATAGGACATACTGTAAACATTACAAAATTGGGTATTGCAGTTACTATTCTTTTAAGCGTCGTTCTCGCTTATGTACTCCCGGCAGGTATCATAGCCAGAGCAACAGCTATATTCTTTGGATTGTGTGCAGCTGCCTTTTTACCAATGTACATTGGTGCTTTATTCTGGAAACGTATGACAAGAGAAGGAGCCATTGCTAGCCTGGTGGTCGGTACCTTCAGCAGCCTTGCGTGGCTTACATTTGTACATGCAAAAGAAGCAACTGCACTTGGAATAAGCCAGGCAATTTTTGGTCAGCCAACATTGCTTACCGGAACTTGGACATTGGTAGATCCCATACTTGTGGCCACACCGCTTTCAATGATAGTCGGTATAGTTATCAGCTTTATAACAAAACCAATATCAAAAGACCATATTGAGAAATGTTTTGGGAAATGAATGATTAAATTTTTAATTTTTATAATTAATTTTTGTCTTCTTACTACTTTTTCCTTTATTCTTTATATACTACATACCAAACCTTTGACCTGATAGAAAGATTAAATAATGGGTCGTGCTAACATGTAACATTGCCTAATTTTCATTATTAATCAGGAAAGAAGGAGAGAAAAAGAAATGCTTGGAATAGATGATCCTCAAATATGGGTGGTATACATACTATGCGTGGTCAGTGCCATAGGATGTATGATATATGGTGCATTGAATTGGAATAAAGGTAATGAAGAAGAGGATGTGAAATAATGGTTTTGAACACACCTCTTCTTGGAATTACAGTACTTATCTACCTTATGACGATATTCTATTTAGGCTGGCTTGGGTACAAAAAAACGAAAGCAATCGATGACTATATGGTGGCTGGAAGGAACATACACCCCTACATACTTGCATTGTCATATGGTGCAACCTTTATTAGCACTTCTGCAATAATAGGTTTTGGAGGAGCTGCCGGAGCTCTTGGAATGGGACTGCTGTGGCTCGCTCTGATGAATATTGTAGTAGGAATATTCATTGCTTTTGTTATTTTCGGCTCCCGAACGCGCAAAATGGGGAAAAACTTGGATGCTGTCACTTTTCCTGAACTACTTGGCAGGCGTTTTGATTCGAGATTCATCCAGGGTTTTTCAGGTATTCTTATTGGAATATTTATGCCACTTTACACAGGAATCGTACTTATAGGAGGTGCAAGATTTGTCGAGACAACACTTGGAGTTGATTATAATGTTGCTCTGATGATGTTGACCATCATTGTAGCAGCATACGTAATCACAGGCGGGCTAATTGCGGTGATGTATACAGATGCTTTGCAAGGTACTCTTATGCTGGTGGGTATGTCATTCTTGCTTATTTTCACTTACATTAAACTCGGCGGCATAGTTGAAGCACACCACGCTCTTACTGAAATATCGTATCTTGTGCCTGAGAGTCTTGCAAAAGGAGGACATATGGGATGGACAGCAATGCCTGCATTTGGTTCACCTATCTGGTGGAATCTTATTTCCACTCTCGTGCTTGGTGTAGGAATCGGAGTGCTGGCACAACCCCAATTAGTTGTAAGGTTCATGACAGCTAAGGATGACAGAGCTCTTAACAGAGCTGTGTTTGTGGGTGGTCCTTTCATTCTGCTGATGACTGGTGTTGCCTTCACAGTAGGTGCACTTTCAAACGCATATTTCTTTAAAGAAAAAGGTATGATATCATTAGCTGTTGCTGGAGGCAATACTGACCTTATCATCCCAGAATTCATAAACAGTGCAATGCCTGAAATGTTTGTTGTCCTTTTTATGCTCGTACTGCTTGCTGCAGCCATGTCAACTCTTAGTTCTCAATATCATACCATGGGTACTGCCATTGGACATGATTTTTACCGACAGTATCTGAAAAAAGGAAATATCAGTCATACCGTTGATATCACCAAAATTGGAATTGCACTTACAATCCTTGTAAGTGTGGTGCTGGCATATATCCTTCCCATTAGTATTATTGCCCCGGCAACTGCCATTTTTTTTGGACTGTGTGCTGCAGCTTTTCTCCCTATGTACATTGGTGCCTTATTCTGGAAACGAATGACTAAAGAAGGTGCAATTGCCAGTATGTTGGTAGGTACATTCAGCAGTCTTTTCTGGCTGGCATTTGTACATGCAAAAGAAGCAGCTTCACTTGGAATAAGTCAGGCAATTTTTGGTAAGGATACGTTGCTCACAGGCACATGGACAGTCATTGATCCCATAATGGTGGCAACACCTGTTGCTATTATTACAGGTATTGCTGTAAGCCTGTTCACACGCCCCATGGGCAGAGAACATTTAGAAAAGTGTTTTAAAAATATGAAGTGATTGGAGAACTCACTACATCTTTTTTTTTATAAAACTAAACGAGGTAATCAAACTTGAAAATCTAGAAATGTGCAAGCTATTAGAATATTAAGTAGAATATAATATTAATTAAAAATATGTGTTATAGTTATATAATTATAAGATTATAAGGCAAAAGTCGTATGACGAGAACCAGAGGGGATATATTGAGAATAAGGATGTCGACTTTTGCCTTCTTCTCTTTCTGCATTAATTATATATAAACATGCTCCTCATCCACATCAACTTTAATCTAAAGTTCCAGTATATCTTCTACTTCCATTATTAACACTTCAGTGTCACATAACTCCATTACCCTGTGTTTGAAATCCAAAGGGTTCTGAGTGATCATATTAAAAGTATTATAATGCATTGGTATTGCAATTTTTGGACGTACAAGAGAAACTGCTCTTGCTGCATCTTCGGGGTCCATTGTATATCTGCCCCCAATGGGCAATAGGGCTACATCTGGTTTATAAAAATCGCCTATAAGTTGCATATCTCCAAAAAGACCAGTATCTCCTGCATGATAAATTGAACAGCCATTAATCTCCAAAACGAAGCCTGCAGCTCTGCCTCCGTACAATTTTAATTCTGAATCTGCTATGGAGGATGAATGATTTGCATCTGTCATTACCACTGATATATCATCGATTTTTATCCTGCCGCCTATATTCATTCCTTCAGCGAGTATATTCTTAGACTTAAGGAAATTGGCAAGTTCATGTATGACGATAACCTTGCAGCCTGTCCTTTTTGCGATCTCAATGGTATCTCCCAGATGATCATAATGTGCATGCGTCACTAGTATGAAATCCGGTTCTAACTCTTCTGGTAGTATTTTTGCCATGGGATTACCCTTTATAAAAGGATCTATGACAACACTATATCCAGCCTTTATTTCAAAACATGCATGACCATGCCATATCAATTGAACTCCATACATGAAATAATAGAACATTTACTTAAACTAATATTTTCCGTGCGGGGGAATTATTAGGTATAATCGATATTATGGGAAATCATGAAAATAGGACTGGTAATACATAGTCCAGAAGCAATTGATTCTGGGCAAGCCGAGAAAATAATCAGGATCTTAAGTGCCAAAGGAAATCTTACATGCACAATGGCAGGCACTATGGGTAAAACTGCTGTAATTGATGCACATCTTGAGAATGTAATTGACATCACCCGAAACCTCATACCAAGTGAATGTATTGAAGAATTCATTTGCACAAAAGATGTGATTTATCTTCTAAACCATGGAAAAAACCTGGAAACAGGAATAGCATTTGCAGATATGGTTGTTTCCCATCTGAAACTGAAAAATAAAAAACCAATTGTACATATTGAAAGACCTGGATGTTCTGATGGTGCCGTTATCTATTGGAATGACCTTGGTCATGGATATGCCGACAGCATTGCCAATGAGCTTGGTTTACCCATAATTGTACCTTCAAAAATTGAAAAGAGGCCACAATGTGAAACTGAAGGAGATCGTGTTATACGACATCTCACGGGAGTGCATGCTGGCGAAAATATATTTGTCAATGGCATAGTGGTAGCCTCAGCGATATCCAATGAAGTTAGTATTATTGCTGAGAATGGTTTTATCTCTCAAATAAAAGGGGCCATAATAAAAGAGCACGGTTTGGAAAAACTGCGTAATTATGAAAATAATACACCTATTGATTTAAAAAAAGCCTGGGTCAAAAGCGGTAAACTACGTTCAGATAATTATAAGGCACAGATATTGAAATCAAGAGACCTTAATACTCTTACAGGCAAAAAAGAGAAAGAGCGTAACAAGGGAATACATGCAGTTATAGTGGATCATGAAGCAGATAAAATATTTCAAATCATACCTGAGGCAGATGTTGCCGTAACTATAGGAGATGATACCACTATTCTTGCAGCGGACATACTTTACAGGCTGATGATACCGATTATAGGAATAACTGATGGTGATTCAGACGGAATACTACAACAAAAAAACATATTTCCAGGTTCAATAGTACTGAGATTAATATCAGATAGTGATGACATTATTGCTCGAAAAATAGTTTCGAATTTGTTCATGAATAAAAAGTCTATGAACTTTAAAAGCTTGCAGGAACTGAAAGATATGGTCATATATGAAGCTTTTGATGCCATTAAATATATAAAGGAATATTAAATATCAAGTCCTACAAAAAGCCCGGATATAAAAGTTTAAATATAATAATGTGCATACTATGTATTAGATCTCTTAGAAAGAGATAAAGCATAAAATAAGGGGTTATTTTATGAAGGACTTTGAAGTAAAAATACTGGACGACAATGACTATAAATTCATAGATGCGCTGAAAAATCTGGGCATGTCTAGGAATGTTGCCACTACGCTGACATATCTATCAAATGTAAAAGAGGCTTCATCCCAGGAAATAGAAATGAGTACGGGCTTACGACAGCCAGAAGTAAGTGTTGCGATGAGACAGATGCGTGAAAAGCATTGGATCAGCGTGCACAACAAAAAGGCTGTTGGAAAAGGCAGGCCAACGAAGATTTATACTCTTAATGCTCCGATTGAAGATATAATAAAGCATTATGAGGAAAAGATTATAGAAGACACCAAGACCACAATGAATGCAATCAAGAAGCTAAAAACAATAAGTAAGGGAATGCAGTGATTTCCTTACTGTCATTTATATATTTGATGTGCCTAAAAATATATAAAAGTGTTTTCTTTGTATTTTTCTTGCTGTTGTGTGCAAGTTTATCAGCCTTAAATGTAATTCCAGATAGTTTTTTCCCGCATAAGTATCAAACTTAAGAGAGAATTCTGTTGATAGATAAATAATAATCCTTATCTATAATCGTAAGGAGCCTGTAAAAAAAGGATTTGCCTCCTTTCTTTGTCCAGGTTCAGTCCTTACTTCTTCTTGTTTTTGCTTCTTTTCCATTAGGTTCATCTGCTTTAGCATGTCTCGGATTTGAATGGATGAAAGTAGCATCCGGGATTATTCCTTTTTTATCTTCAGTCCAAGAGCATCAAGCTGTTTGTGCATCCAGTCCATATTTGCTCTTCTTTCCCATTATCGATAATCCTCTTGCCGAATAACCTGATAGTTTGTACTGTCTGGTACCTATTCAGCAACGGAAAGAAATTTTTGGATGGATATTCTATCAATGCACTGTCTCTCAAGTTCAGCATCAGAAAGACCATTGTCCATTATGATTTCCAGGAAATCCTTCAATATAATGTTGTCTACATAGATTTAGATTTCTTTGAGCACGAGATACATAATTAAGAGAAGTTCCGAACGCAGCGAGGAATCTGGGTGGAGCGAGGTGCAACCGAGCGAAAACTCTTAATCGCTGTTAAACTCGTCCGTTAGGACTTGATTTTTAGTGCAAGGATGCAAGACAAAGAATCAAAGTAAAATTTCAATTTCCAATTATTCTGCAAAGCAGCCTTAAGCTTATGAGAGTTCTATTTTTTGAGGGGTGTAAAAGTCTTGGAGAATGGTCATTGAATTATTGTGAGTTCCGAATAACTAAATATATAAACTACATAATATTATATATCCAAAATATACAGGGTGGCAGATGAAAATTCTCTGGGATAAGAAACCTGAAACAGCAGAGCAAAAGCTAATTGCAGACTATGCTTCTGATTACATTCCTATATTGGAAGGACAGATTGAATTAATATCAAGTAATGACCTATTAACAGCGTCTTTTACGCCAAGACCTCTAAATGGTCATTTTTACACTTATGAAGTCAGGAAAGAGACATCTTCCGACAAATACTTATTGATAGTATGGCAGGGGATCAGAACAGGAGATGCCCGGTCTTTGTTATATGGGTGGCTTGAAAAAGAAGGAAATTATTAAAATAGGACAGAATATAGCTCCTGGTTACTAAAAACTCAGTTTCTTTACAATCCAGGAAATGGAATTTTTATTGAGTTTAAAGGATAGCGGATAAACAAAGTTGGAAGGCAATTTGGTGAAGCTCTTTCATGAAAACGTTATGAATACCAAATTTGAAGATAAGAATCTGGAAACATAAGTTTTTAAATATGTTGGTGCTCGATTCACTTTTTCACACCTAAATATGTGTCTTTAAATTTATAGCTCACATTAAGAACATATCCAGGAATGCATTAAAATTTACAACAAAACAGAAAACTACACTATTATTTCCGGCCAAAATAGAAGATGCCAATTAATGTCCAGAATAACATGATAATTGATGCAAGGATGAGTACAAATAGCGGACCAAAGTAAAATATAAGTGGAACAGATGCTGCTGTAAATATACCTCCTCCTACTACTGGTTCAAAGAGTAGTTGTTTATATCCAAATCCTTCAAGGGCTGGAGAACTGTTTTCAGGATCTGCTATTCTCATAAGAAGAAGTCCAGTGGCTGTCATCCCCATGGATTGACCGAAATTACCTATGCTTCTTTCAAACCAATATGAAGGCATCATCCTTGGTCCCAGAAACATGAATGCAATGAGATTCCACATGATACCCACGGTTGCAAGGATAATGAAAGGTATCAAGTTATTTCCAATAACATTCAATGAAAGTGTTGCTATGGCACTGGTTATTAGTACATCCAGCGATAATCCCTGGATTCTCATCATAAGGTTTCTGTCTAAAGTCATATGTACATCGAACCTGTCAAGGAACATCTGAAGAATGATGCCACCTATCATTGCCAGGGGAAAAAGAGGGATATGAGCCAGAAGATAAATGCCTGTTGTCTGCCCCCAGGCCATCTTTTCAATCAGTATAAGTATCTGAAGAATTATATAACCAATTCCTATTGCTACTCCCACATATGCTAAATGGAGAGAAAGAGGTTCAATAGATTCAGGTCTTGTAGTAATTTTTCCTGCACATTCCCTTGAATCAAAATCAATTATACCTGTTTGATATCTTTCATCAAGAGTTATATTTTTCTCGTTTTTTAATATCTCTGTTTTACCTGTTCTTACTCCGTAATTCAGAAGCAAAATACCAAACACAACGCCAAAAAGAATTCCTACAGTTGCAAGTCCAAGTGCCAGGTCAGAGGCATCTGAAAAACCCAGCTCTTCAAAGGTTGATGCCATACCGGCAGCTGTACCATGTCCTCCTTCAAAAGCTATCTCAATGAGAGCACCTGCCATAGGATCTATTCCAAAAAAAGGAGTGAGGATAAGCATAGTTACCATTATTCCGAATACATACTGCCCCCAGGCTATTGTCTGTCCGTGAGCTATCTGAGGACCTGCTATAAACCAAATGTTCCTTATATCAGGTATTTTCTTTCCAAGAAACAATGTGGCAAAAATTATATTAATGAAAAGTGCTGGTATGCTCGCCCATATAGCAAGCATTTCCTCCGGAAAGATTCCACCTGATAAAATAGTATTATATTCCGTTCGTGAAGCTATATAACCCAAAATTTCTGGTCCAAAGAATAAAGCCAGAAAACCACCAATCAGCGAACTGGGAATAAAGAGCTTCTGAAAGGGAAGAAAAACTACCCTGATCAATTTTCCAAGAAGCAGGAAAACACCCAGTACAAGAAAACTCATACCTACAAAGAAAGTTGACATTGAACAAAACCTCCCCTATACAAAAATTAACGATTCATCAGCAGTGTTAGGACTTCTTTGAAATAGTATATATTTTTTGCTATATTTAACATTCAGCATCAATAATAAATAAAAGTGTCATTAACAGTTTTACATTTTATTGCAAGATTTATAAGCTAAGTTGAAAAGTTAAATACTTTCAAACTGCATATGTTATGCATTTATAGGCAAAGATAATTTTGTAATTGGTGTTACATATGTCAGATGGTGGCTTTGATGTAGATAAGTTAATTCAGCAAAGAAGAAATGAATTAAATCTTTTTGGAATAGTAACTGACCCCATTACCAAACAAAGAGTTAGTTTTCCTTCCATTTCTCTGAATTCTATTTCTGATGAGAACAAATCTGAGATATCGTTGGCAAAGGATGAGATATATGATATAGTCGATAAATATGCAAGACTTGCAGAAGAAAAAAAAAGTATTGAAAGGGAATTAGAATTACTCAAGAAAGAAGTTGTAAGATTGAGTAAAGACAGAAAAACTGAAACATTAAATGGAAAAAATGCGATATTGAGAGTAAAGATCACTACTGAAATAAAATTTCCTCGTGCAAATGAGCCACAACGTCTAATTCTGGAACAGATCCTGAAAGAAAATGAAAAATGGTCAGATGTATCTTCATTAAGTATAAGCAAGCTTTCCAAAGCTCTTAGTAGCAATAACTGGACTGATTATCTGCGAGAAAGAGTGCTTCAGTTTTCTCATAAGGAAGAAAGTTCCCGGATAACTATTGAAAATTATAGACATCAGGTATGAAATATATCAATTTCAGATATGGATAAAAATGTTATTTTAAGCTGATTATAGTTATATCAAGGTTTCAAGAAACCTGTTTATAATTCTTTAAATGAATTCTCCAAAATCTAACATTTTAAGCACGTTATTATAGCTGATTTTATAAAATAATTTGAAAATGAAAAATCAAAGAGCCTCGGACGGGATTTGAACCCGCGGCCTCGTCCTTACCAAGGACGCGCTATACCCCTAAGCCACCGAGGCACACAGAATCAGTGGGGCAACTCTGTAATATACAGAATCTATTAATAAGGTTTCGGTTGAATGCGGCTTTTTCCGGCTGGCTGACAGCATCGACGCAGAGCGGTTATAAAAGCCAGCGGTCATCGATGGGGAACCGCTCATTGATCCACATAAGCACACTGTTATTGTGCATTATTCTGTAAGAACGGGAGAGCACCGAGCTTGCCCCGAAAAGATGTTCATCTCTGTGAAGCTCAACATCCTCAAAATCCCTGCGAGTTTCTATATTGTGGTCACGCAGAATTCTACCAATGGGAATATCAGCTTTCATCATATCACATTTTACACTTGATGGCATTTTTTCGATGGCAGACAAAGATCTTGCATAGACATAGGGCACCCCTCCAGTAGTAAGGATAACCACTCTGTCATTTACATCTGCGCCAACTCCTACTCCAAACATCTGTGCCATCCACTTATCTGCAGGAATAATATGCTGGTATTGTGTCACAACTGCTGTAGGATGGCCGGTCATGATTTCCAGTAGGAATGTCACAGAACCATCAGTACCAGCGCATATTCGCAAACATGTGGGTATGTGAAAATTCTTCAGTTTTTCAAGGAATTTGCTGTCCATGTGAATAATAAATAGTGATATTTTTTAGCAACTTATTTGGATACTTCCTCTTTAGCTTTTTTCACACGTTCTTTAGCTGTGTAGCCGGTGGCCTGATACAAAAAGTCTCTGTATCTCTTGTTAGTATCCAGAATCATATCATCGTGTGCCACAGAAATATCAGATTCAGTTTCCACTGCCATTTTCTTATTCTGTATCCATACGGTGAGCTTTTTGAAAATACCGTAGGATACCACAAGCTTGTCTCCTTCTTTTTTAATCTCAGTCGGGAAGTTATTTGCAAGGCATTCATGTATTCTTTCAAGATCAAGTTTGTATCCACGTTTTAAACTATATTCCTGCATTGCCATCAACCTCTTAATTGCTGGTAAAAAGCATAAATATTCCGGTGTTTTTATCAGTATCTCTTTACTTTTTCCATTTGACTTATAGTTTTAAGGAAGCCTTCTGCAGCCTGCATAAGATTATCTTTTCTTTGCTGATTCATCTTATCATAGGCATCTACCATCATACTCATCCTGAAGTTCCTGTGTAGGATATCTCTATGTCTATTAACGAACCTCCAGTACAGTCCGTTCCATATATCACACCAAATACCTTTTTTATAATCACTCATTTTCAATATATAGGCAGAACTGGAAATATAAGGTTTAGTTGTTAAACTTCCACCATCAGCAAATTGGCTCATTCCATACACATTTGGAACCATTGCCCAGTCAGCAGCATCCACAAAAAGTTCCATGAACCACCTGTATACTTCATCAGGGTGTATACCACAAAGAAGCATGAAATTTCCCAGAATCATCAATCTTTCTATATGGTGACAATATCCAACTTCCATTACCTTCCTTATTGTGATATCCACAGGGTCAATACCCAGGGTACCATTGTACCATCTTTCATCCAACATCCCCCAATTGTTTAAAAAATTTATTTGCAGTTTTGAAGTATGATACATGCCCCTCATGAACTCCCTCCATCCGATAATCTGTCTAAGAAATCCCTCGAGACTGGAAACAGGCACATCTGCGTTCTTTTCCGAATATGCAATAGCCATATATATCAGTTCATTCGGAGTAAGCAATCCTATATTAAGTAACGGTGATAGCACTGAATGAAACAGAAAATGTTCATTTTTGGCAATTGCATCTTCATATGGACCGAAGTACTTTAATCTTTCTGCAAGGAAAGCCGTTAGCCATATAAGAGCAGCTTCCCTTGTTGTGGGAAGGTAGAAATTATGGGTATTTCCAGGATTATTTGGAAATATTTGTTCTATAAGCTCTGCAATTTCCTTTGTGTGAATTGTCCAAGGAGCAGGCTTTACTTCAGGTATATATATACTTTCAGGCAGTTTTTTTCTGTTTTCTCTGTCAAAGTTCCATAATCCACCAATAGGAGCCATATCTTCATCTAGGAGAATATTAAGACGTTTCCTTTGCCAGATGTAGAAATTATTCATAAGAAGCTTTTTTTTCCCTGCTCTGTATTTTTTGAAATCTGAGATATTTGTAAGAAAACCTGGATTGTCAACATATTGAAGACTTAACTCATGACGCTCACAAAACTCTCTGATCCTTGAAGCAAAAAGCTTATCATCCACCTCAAAAGTAACGATTTGCTTTATTCCATGCTCTTCCAGTACATAAAGCAATTTCTCTTCGTATGTTCTGGTATCATTAATCTCAAAATATCTGACAGCGTATTTTCTAAGAAGCATGTCTCTATAAGAGCGCATGGAAGATAGTATCAGTATAAGCTTATGTTTATGATATTTGTATCTTGAACACATATCTAAATCTTCAGCCATAAAAAAAAGAGTGTTATCATCCATTACAAGTTTTTCAGCAGAAGGAAAGAGACAATTACCGGGTATGAGTGCAAGTTTTGTATATTTATGACTCGTATGCTCACCTCAAAAAGAAAAAATCATTCATGAAATATTATACGTTCAGTTTTCATATCTTTTACTTTTTATATCTGGTTTAATTTAATTAGACTTCATAAGCACTTACTCTTTGGAATTACAGAAGTTTTCGTGGATTAATGTTCTATTTAAAAGAAACATCCCCGAATTACAAGTAAAACTTGATAAAGCTCTCAACGAACTGCTACCACAATTTACATATGTATGTAGATACAACTAATTTTTGAAGAAAAACGGAATACTGAAAATCTCAAAGGAGTGGTAAAATAATGGTAAAGATGACACAGGAAATTATAGATACTATTGCAAAGCAGAATCCTGTCCCTTTGGCAACAGCAAGTTCTGGCGGAGTTCCTAACGTTGCTTTTGTAGGCTTTCTGAAAGTGATGGATCCTGAAACTATTTTAATTTCGGATAATTTCTTCCTTAAGACAGAAGACAACCTTAAAAATAATCCCAAAGTAGCCTTTGTTGTATACGATGGTTATACAAAAAAATGCTTCCAAATAAAAGGCAGTGCAGAAATCATCACTCATGGTGAGATTTATGAAGAAATGAAAAAATGGGTTGACTCGGCGAGACCTAACATGCCCAAGAAAGCAGCAGTGGTGGTTCATGTAGAAGAAGTATATGACTCAATGCCCGGACCTAATGCAGGTGCAAAAATCCTCTGAAATTTCATATAACTCTGTTATTCCATCCATCACATTATATTCTTCTTTTATACGTTTACTTTTTATATAGAAGAAAAATATCACGTCCGTGCAATAGGTGATACAGATATGGCACGAAAACTTAGACTTGAAGACTTAAAACCAAAAAAGGACACAAAAAATGAGCAGCTTGAAGATCTTTATGATCTGATAATTCCTCCTGGAACTCCTTCTTACATAATATACGACATGATAGAGGAATTTGATCTTGAACCTGTGGAAAGGAAAATGCCAGTAAATATAGTTGAATGTGATGAAAGAGAATTAATAGCATTAAGAGGAAAACTTGAGGTTGTAAAGGCTGCAGAAAAGTTTCTGTATGATGAATTAAATGCTTGGGTAAACAGTGAGGACTAAAATTCCCCAAGCATTTTGAGAAATACACGAGTTAACTTATTTATTCATCTATCCCAGTAATAATATCTCTACGGAAATCAAATACTGTGGCTTTTTCACTTCCGTTATAAATCTCTAACCTGTGATTTGAATTAATTTCCCCAACTGCAGCAGCAGTAATATGTACCTGATCAAAAATATCTATACATTCCTGTACATGTTCCGGCTTTGCAGTGACGACATAACCTGTAGCAGGATACATCTTCAGCCAATGTTCAAGAGCAATATTTTCTGGTTTGGGTATTTTAGTAATATCTACACACGCTCCCACCTTACTTGTCTCACATAACATTCCCAGAGTGCCAATGGATCCAGGATTACTGATATCCTTGCCCGCGGTTACAAGCTTCTTTTCGGCTATTGTTACCATCACAAGATAGCAATCTCTTACAAATTGTGGTTGTTTGAAGGAAGTAGTATCCCAGCTATAAGGAGAATTCGGACCCACCCTGCCATCCATATCATACGCAAAAATAATTACATCTCCTGGTCTTGCAGTATCACTTCTGATTATATACTCTTTTTTAGCTATGCCTATAACAGCAACTGCAAGTGAATTGTACGGTGTGTCGGGATGAGTATGACCCCCTACCATTGGTACACCAAACTTATTTATGCCATCTCTTATTCCTTGCATAATTCCCTTGATGGAATCTATATCTCCCGACGACATCACATTTACCATTGCAATAGGCTTGCCACCCATTGCCGAGATATCATTCACATTGACTACTACAGACGTGTAACCTGTCCACCATGGACTTTTATCCACTATTTTACCCCATATACCATCTGCAGCAAACAGGATTACATTATCTTCACCTATATCTATTACTGCAGCGTCATCACCAAAATCTACTATTACATTATCATAGGCATGACGGACATTTTCAAATATCTTATATATTTCAGCAATAGGTTTTTTACGTGAAACACCTTCAAACTCCCTCAGATCATGAGCCAGCATTTCCAGGTTCATCAAAACACCAATAATTACAGCCAATATTTCAGGCTATGTTTTTTTAGACAGCTTTGTCATTTCCAGTTTTACGGTATTGCGACGTTCTTCACTCATTTGGGAAAGATCTTTACCAATAAGTCCAAAAGCATCAGATCTACACTGGCGACAGTGTTTCATCTGCCGCACGTAAGGCTCACATGCATTCTGTAGAGCCAGTCTTTCTTCCGGAGTTGGTGGTTCCATATCTGCAAACTTGGCCTGGCAGATCAGTGGCATTATGTTCATTATATACACACCCATTTCATTGACCTTTTTAGCCACTTCCACAACATGCTTGTCATTGATACCTGGAACCATTACAGTATTGATCTTGACAATAATACCTGCATCTACCGCCATTTTTATGCCTGCAAGCTGATTCTTGATAAGAATCTCAGCGGCTTCAATACCTTTGTAAATTTTACCTTTATATATTATGTGGCTTATAAGCTGTGCCTCTATTGCCGGATCTATAGCATTCAGAGTCACTGTTAGAGTATCTACACCGGTTTCAATGATCTCAGGCATTCTGTCAGGAAGTGCAAGTCCATTGGTACTCAGGCAAAGAGTAACTTCCGGAAATGCAGCCTTTATATGCCTGAAGGTCTCAAAAGTAGTATCATTGGCCAGCGGATCTCCTGGACCTGCTACTGCCACAACCTTGATAAAAGGGAATTCCTCAAGCACCTGCTTTGTTTTTTCAAGAGCTTCTTCTGGGGTCAGCACTTCACTTGTGACCCCTGGACGGCTTTCATTAACACAATCAAACTTTCTGTCACAATAGTTACACTGGATATTGCATGCAGGAGCCACAGGCAAATGTATCCTGCCGAACTTGTGTTGTGCCTCTTTGGAGTAACAGGGATGTTGTGCAATGATTCTCTTCATTTCCTCATCCTTATTTGAGACTTCTATATCACAAATGTTCTTTATTTCAGTTGACATCCTGTTACACCCACAGATACTTTTCTTTAAATTAATCCCACTATACTTTTACACATTATATATGTTTTGGAATTTTTCCAAAATCAGCAGACTTCACACCACTTACCTTCTCCTTCCCATATCTTTACAGACAATGAAAAATTCAATCTGGAACTAAGATTGTGATGTATATGTTCACACAGATTCTCTACACTTGGATACTCCAGTATATCATTGAGAAGCCTGTGATCATATTCCTTAAGTACTTCTTTGACAACCTTTTTAATGTCATAAAAATCCATTATCATACCATTTTCGTTTTTTTCTCCTTCTATCACGATCTCAACTTTATAGGTGTGACCGTGTATTATGCCACATGTAATATGTTTTGGTAAATAATGGGCACTGTCAATATAATCTATAATTCCAAGTTTCATTTTCATCATAAGCACCCCCACATCTTGTGAGTTTGTGGGATAATTAAAGTATCAATATCACCAAGAAGTTCGTTTTGTAATTCAAGCAGAACCCTGATATTAGGCCTTAATTCAAATTGTGTTACAGGTTGCAGGACAATACATGAGATATAGTTCCTGATGGCTGCAACCACATTAAGTACATCAAGGGAGTTAGTGTTTTTTGTTATCACGATTTTGCAGAAACAATCTCTGTAATCGGTCTTTCTGAGAATCTTGAAAGTTTCAATAGTTTTTTCAATATGAGAATTTAGTTTTTCTCCCTGAAACGCCTCCGGAAGCTTCACATCTCCTGAAACAAAAGATATGCAATCCTTTACTCGCTTTGCCATATCAGGTAATGTCATATTGGATTCCAGGTATAGGGGAACACCCACATTCAGCTCACTTATGAAATCTGCGTACAATAAAGGTTCTCCTCCTGTGAGGGACAAGGAATGTACATTCATGAACGGATCTATAAGCTCTTCAACTTCACAGGGACTCAAAGGATTTTTTACATATCTGAATATACCTGATCCGGGATCTTGCTCATATCTGCAGGTTTCAGAGATTTGTACATTTGTGTCGCAATATGTACAATTAAGATTACAACCTGCAAATCTTAGAAAAACCTGCCTGTTGCCTACATAAGGTCCCTCACCCTGTACAGAACAAAATATCTCTGTAATCGGTGCTTCCATCATATCACACCTAAGGGTCTGGTTTTACGCAGGTCTTTCTCGATGTCATGCATTTCTTCAACATATCTGCTGGCTATTTCCTCCATTAGAGGGAAAAGATCTTTTTCTGGAATACCTTGGTCAATGAGACTGCCATATATATCATGTTCCACATTAATACCGAAATGTATTTTCTGGGAGACCGCAGAGGTACTGGCAATCGATATAGTTAGCTTTTTGCCCTGTACAAAAAGATCATCTCCTACCCTTGAAGTTTTGATTCCTCTTTTTAGTAGTATTTCAGCCACCATAGCTGTGAACAGGCGCTGTCGTGCATATATAAGTTTAAGGTCAGTAGAATCAAAATGTTCTATCACAAAGTGAAGCATATCAATGGAATAAATCACATCTGCTTCCTTTCTGTCTTCCAGATCTATCATATGACGTATCTGCACATCGCATGAACCACGGAAAGCAATAATAGAATCCTCCTGGAGATCTGCCACCATATAACCCCAAAGAGATGAGATCTGACTGCCATCATAATGAAGAGGATCTTTAAGAACTATCCATCTCATATTTTTCTCCTCTTTTTAATCAATACCAAGTCTTACCATTAGTGGATCTTTTATACCTACCTGCATAAAAGCACGTTTTCTACGGATACAACTTTCACATACACCGCATGGTACTTCTCCTCCATGATAACAACTCCAGCTCCATTCGAGGGGTGCTTTCATTTCAAGAGCCTTAGAAATTATATCTTTTTTGTTTAAACCAGCTACTGGAGCCAGCATCTTTACACCATTCCTGGTTGAGTAACTGAGACATTTATCAATAACCTCAAGGTATGCATAAGAATTATCAGGGAAGGTCACGGCTTCTTCACTGTTAAAGCCAACTATGATATATTCACAGTCCAGACTCTCTGCAAAGCTAGCTGCAATGTTTATCATAACCCCATTACGGTTGGGTACCCACACTTTCTTTGCAGAATCAATAGTAATTGTAGGATCTGATTCCTTTTCAATATCTTGCATAGATAATTCCGGAACAGCCATATTTCTATTCACAAGACTGGTGGTGGTGATCTCTTTAAGCCAGGGAAGCAGTATAACCTTGTGGTTAATACCGTATCTTTCTGCAATTACCCTGGAATATTCTATCTCTTTTGAGGCGGCTTTCTGGCCATAGTCGAATATCAAAGCTAATTTTACAGTTGTTTTCTTATATGCTACTGCAAGAGATGCAACAGAATCCAATCCGCTACTAAGCAAAGCAATTGAGCTGATAATAGGTCCCTCATATTCTTTAGATGCTCGCAGCATAATACTTGGATATTATTTATACTTGATGGAAGTAAAAAAGTAAATAATTATAAAATGAAACTATATATTTTACAATACTTATAAACTTATTTTTAATATTAAAAAGTGCTTAAATATATTTATATATTATATTTGAATTATATTTTATTATATTAATCATATTTATATGGGTGATATTTATGGCAAAGATTCAAGACAAAGCTGTGCTGGAAGCTCTTCTTAGACGTATGTACTGGATTGAAGCTGAAATGGAACAGCTTGGTACATGGGAAGCACGCATTCAACTTATGGATGAAAGCATAGAGTTGCTACAAAAACTATCACATGATTCTGATAAACATTGGAGTATATTGAAAAAATGGCTTTTGATTGCAGGTATATCCGTACCTATGACAACTCCTCCTGGACTTCCCACAAAAATATTTAATTTTAATGGAATGGCTCCACCTAGGATGTTCCATGAAATAATGAAATATGAAATACTTGCACGTGATGCATATATTGACATTTTAAATGCTGACAGTGCAGTCATAGAAGAGATTTTACCTGATGAAACAGATAGAAAAGAGTTTATTGAAGATATAAAAAGCATGATAAAGGATGAAGAAGAACACAGAAAAATATGCGCAAGTAAGGCAGGAGGTTTTAAGACAATTGCTTAAAGTGGAGACCATCTGCAAAATTAAATGAATATCCTAATATGGTCTATAAAAGCCTAAGAGATAACTTTTAATTGTAAAAATTAAAATGAATTATCAAGAATAATTCTTTCTCTATTTAATGGAGGTTCTGGATATTCATAAATTTTCCACTCCTATTGTTGTTATAAGCAAATGTCTAGGATTTGAGCCCTGCAGATATGATGGAAAGATGATTTTTTGTGATATAATAGATAAAATTTTACCTTTTATAGATGTATTACCAGTATGTCCTGAATGTGAAATTGGATTAGGAGTTCCAAGAGCCCCTATTCGACTGGTTAATGGAAAAACAATAAGATTGGTGCAAACGGGCACAGAGCAGGATATTACAGAAAAGATGCAGAATTTTGTCAATGATTTTTTGGATAGTCTACCAGAAATTGATGGTTTCATCCTTAAATCCAAATCACCTTCCTGCGGATTCGGAAATACAAAGGTATTTGCTTTTTCTGATGCTTCAAAACCTTTACACAGGTATGGTATCGGCTTTCTGGCAAAAGGAATAATGGACCGCTTTCCAGGTTTACCATATATAGATGAGATGTCTCTTATGAGCCCACAGCTACAAGAGGAATTTTTTACAAAGCTTTTCCTTATGGCTGATTTCAGATTACATCACAATTCAATTCAAGAACTTATGGAATTTCATAGACGCAACAAGTTGCTTCTTATGGCTTATGACCTAAATAAATTGAAAATATTGGGAAGGATCCTTGCTGACAACAAGCAACATCTTTTTTCTGAAAACGTGACAAATTATGCAAGAATAATACAGGAAATGACATCTGAAACACTTTTGAGAACCAATATTATCAATGCTTTCATGCATGCTTTTGGGTATTTTTCTAAGCGCCTGGAACACAGTAAACGACATTACATACTTGACTCCATAGAAGCATACCGGCTTGGAAACTTAACTTTAAAAGAACTAAGACAAGTTATGATACCCTGTATTGTAGAGTTTCAAGTAGATTATCTGATGGAGCAAACACTATTTCACCCATATCCTGAAAATCTTTATTTTAGTGCTCCTGAAACAGGGAAAATATAGATATATAACACTGAAGTCTTTAATAAGTAAGGATGAAGGTTGTCCAAGACATGTAAAGGATGTGATTAGATGAATAATGAAGAAGCAGAAGCGGAAGATTTTATGGATGATATATCTGCGGAAGAAAAACTCATTGAAGTCTGTCCGATCTGCGGTAGTCCTGAGTTATATTTTGAGGCAGGAGGAGTGGAAGGTTTGTATCACTGTAAACACTGCGGCTATATTGGTGCTTTTGTCATTGATGCTAATAAAGAGATGATGGACCTTATCCAAAAAGAATACAATGCTTCTGTCCGGGACGCAGAATAAACTTCTGAATTAAATTTCTCATAGAAAAATAACATGAATAAACAAGAACAAGAAAAGGTGTTATAACAAGGTCATGCGGCTGGCATGCCTTCGACCTCTGTTTTCCTGATCTCTACTCTTCTGAGTGGATAAATGTTCTTTGCATTCCTGTAAATAGTAGCAGAAAGCTTTCCCATAATAGCTTCTTCAACAAACTGCTCAAAGTTAAGCTCGTTTGCTCTTTCCTTCACAGTGTTGTCCATTACCTGACGGATACCTTCTATCTGGCTTGTCCTTGCTCTCTTGACAGTGAAACAAATAGGTTTTACCCTAAGAGTATAACCATCCTTCGTGGTAACTTTAAGGTTAGTGTCTATCCTAGAGGTCTGCCTTTTGACAATGGAACGTAAATAATCAGTAGTTATTTCATGCCCTATGAAACGGGTTTGTGCAATGTTCCCATTAATATCTTTTATCCTGAACTTTAGCTTTGTGTTATGCTTAGAGAAATCATTAGTAAGGTCACCCACAGTGACTTCCACAATACGTCCGATAAGCTGTTCAGGTTGTTCAGCCAAAGTGGTACCTATATTATTCTTACCTATGAAATCAGGTGCCTCAATGGAATACCATGATTTTGATTTCCATTTGTCTAATTTTTTCTGTACTTTTCTTGCCAAGTAATTCCTCCAATCAATACAAATTCTTATAATTGATGATATGAATAAAGTATCTTTTCATTGTGCATCCGTTCTTAAGAACGGCAACATAGAATAGATCTTAATTTGTGGCTCTCTATACTATACATGTCCATATATAAAGAAATCGGTCAGCGGACTGACCGATAATTTAGATTTACAGGAAGCGGATACCCTTTAATAATTTACCCACCCTTTTTGTAAATCCCTCCGGCCAGTTAGCAGGATCAAGACCTTTCTGAGCAAAAAACGCAGAAGACCACCTTTCTAAACCTACACCCGAACAACCTGACCAAAGCTCTTCACCTGACTGGCATTTGACATTAAAACCTGCAGGATATTTTGTTCCATTAACACTTACATTCTGGAACTCCAGCCATTCTCCTTTCTCTCCCCTGTATGGCAGAAAAGCTTCATAATCTGTAGTACCTGCCCCACTCTGAGCAGATACACCGGTCATTCCCTCCTGAGCCATGAACCATGGCGTCACCCATGCTTTCCTCCATTCAAGTTCCAGAATGTCATTGAAAATGTACATATACTTCTCATGAAGCTCAGAAGCACAGTCCAGTACCTGTTCCTTCGTTCCAAGCCAGACAATCTCTATTCGGTGGAATTCGTCCACACGCTCCATTCCATGAATGCCGCCACTCTCATATCTGTGGGATGTGCCAGATCTGTCAAATACCTTTATTGGAAACTCATCTGTGGGTATTGTCTCACCTTGGAGAAATATCCAGAAAGGAGGACACTGTGCATAACACATTCCACCTATTGGTTCACCAATCTTCTCTTTTATTAGAGCTGTGGGGATTTCATGTGTAACTTTGTAATAATCACTTACCTCTTCCCAGTATTCTGGATCTCTTGTCTTAGGGGGACATACATAATATATTTCAGGATATACAGCCTTTGCATGTCCTGATTTCTGCCACACCTCCCATGGTATAAGTTTTGGAAAAATCATTTCTCTATAGCCTAAAGGTTCTAAAAGTTCCTCAAGAACTATTCTCTCAAAAGTTCTGAACATCTGTGTAGATTGCGGTCCATGTATCCACTGACCTCGGCTTGCACCTCTTTTGAGCCAGCCTGCCTTTAACATTGCCTGAGTAGGATCCTCAGAAAACTTGTGTTCTCTCTTTTCACTCTGCCAAAGCAGTTGCCAGTGTTCTGCCTTACCACCATAGGATTGCTGTTGTATTTTATCTTCCATTAAAGTGAGTATTCTGTCCGGTACTCTGTTTTCAATCTCCGATTCACCCACATCCAAATATAGCTTTATGGTACCATTTTCATATTCTATAGAATTCACATAGGGTATCTTTAAAGCCTTGAGAGGTTTCTCTGCCGGCATAGTGATAATAAAAGATTCAACTTCAATTCCCCTAAGACCAATACGAAATTCCTTTCCAAGTTTTGCTGCTAATGGCTTACGAAGGCGCATAAGAGCATCATGAGCACGTACATATCTGCCAGATTCAATCAGCAACTCTATTTTGTTGTCATTGACATTCCATTTTACTACCTGTGCTCCCTGACCCTCAGCAGCACCTTTGACTAATATTGTTCTGTTTGCCTCTTCTAAATACTTTCCAATCATATCACTAGCTGGAGTGACATCTGAACTCGCCCGGAAAGAAACTTTCAATATAAAATGCAATTCCATTTATCTATTCCTCAGTAATAGTGAATGATGCACAATTTAATAAGTAAGCCTTTCAGTAGAGAAAGGTTTACATCCTTTATTAATTTTACATCAGTAACAAATAAGAAGAAAACTAAAATTTACAGGGATCATCAAAATTCTTTTTCCCTAAAAAAAAGAGGGTAGCAAAAAATTTATTTTATATATGTTATTATTACATAATCCATTGTTTTCACTATAGAATCACTATTAAAATGTGATGATAGAAATGGCTATTTTGATATTAGGTGCAGGTGCTGTAGGTTTGTCCATTGCAGCTCGTCTTTCTAAAATAATGGATGTATATGCAGTATGCAGACAAAAACATGCTGACATTATCATGAACAGAGGTTTTAAAATGACAGGTATATGGGGAGAAGATACCTGCTTTTTCGATTGCGGTGAAGATATACCTGTTGGCAGAAATTTTGATTATATTTTCATAACTTCCAAATCAACTGCTACCAGATCCATTTGTGAACAGTTCTCCCACCTAATAAAGTGTAGGGAAGTAATAAGCCTCCAGAATGGTATAGGAAATGAAGAAATTATTGCTGAGTATACTGAGCATGTCATAGGTGGAACTATAATCACGGGTTTTGAATGGATTGGTGATGCCTGTGTTCATGTATCTGTAGAAAGTGGTCCAGTGCAACTTGGAAGATTCCCTTCGGGAATTGACGATGAAGTACGAAGGCTTGGAGATATTCTGCAACAGGCTTGTATCCCAGTGTCCATCACAGACAATATAAAAGGTGCACTCTGGTCAAAAGTTCTATACAACTGTGCACTTAATCCGCTTGGTGCCATAATGGGCGTGCCCTACGGTAAATTAGACAACCATTATGCATGGAGTATAATTGAAAAAATTATAGATGAAGCGTTTATGATAATTGTGGCTGAAAAAGTTCAATTACCCTGGAAAAATGCCAAAGAATATATTAAATATCTAAAAGAATACCAGTTACCACATACAAAAGAGCATCATTCTTCTATGCTCCAGGACTTTAGAGCTTCGAAAAAAACTGAAATTGAGTTTCTGAATGGTGCTATTGTACAGCGTGCAAAAAAATATTTGATACAAGTGCCATATAATGAATTCATAACTTCACAGATTCATTTCATGGAAGATCTAAGAAATATTGATGATAATTTAGTCAACAATGAGATACGAATGTAACAATCCTTCTATAATCCCTCATGAACTTGTGGAAATGGGACTTGATGGTATAACAACAACTATACTTGAATGTAAAAGGTGCCAATTACATGAGAATGCAACCAATAAAGTAATAATGAGGGGAGGAAAACATCCAAAAGTCCTTTTTGTAGGGGAAGCTCCTGGGAAAAATGAAGATGAAACTGGCATTCCTTTCTGCGGAAGAGCAGGTAAAATTTTAGATGAACTTATTGATTATATGGGGCTTAAAGAAAATGAATACGCTATAATCAATACTGTCAAATGTCGGCCTCCCAATAATAGAAAACCAACGCATAAAGAGATTCTTACATGTCAGCCTTTCTTGTATGCACAAATAGAATTGCTCAACCCCAAAATTATCATATTGCTGGGTAACACAGCCGAAAAGGCATTTTGTTTTTCATCGCTGAACTGGGGTAAAAAAGTAAGCACTCCGGACGGCAAATATTTTATCAAGATATATCATCCTGCTGCTCTTCTTTACAGGCGTTACCTCATGGAAAAACAGAAAGAAATGATAGAAATCAATAAAGACCTATGGCAGAAAATGATATGATGTTAAAGTTTTCAATGAATTTTCGTTCTGATGAAGCAACTTTTTTATAAGATGTGAATCACTTTTTTTGTGGCAACAAGTGCTTCAGGAGGAGGGAGCACTCAGATATCGCTGTCTATAATGGACGAGAGTATTTGAGTCGTAATTTAAGGGTATAATAACACTTTCAGAAAAGGGGGAGGTGATGAAATATCGAAGTTTGAAATATTTACGGATAACACAGGGAAATACAGTTTCAGATTGAGAGCAAGAAATGGTGAGATAATAGCCACAGGTCAGGTCTACACCAGCAAAGCTGGTTGTCTTAAAGGTATAGAATCCGTGAAAAAAAACGCACCTCTGGCAAAAGTGGTTGAGATAAAAAATGCTCTTAAATAAGAATTTTGGATTATCCGAAATATTACAATCCATGAAACAACATGTATTTAGATTATCTTTGAACCCTTTTATCTACCTTCTCCAGCACTTCCTCGGCTATTATTGCATTCATGAGCAAATCATCAACTGTGGCAATAAGTGTTCTTATCTTCTCAGTGTTAAAAAAGATCGTTACACCGTCTCCTAAAAATTTTATGCCCATACCCCCGAGATTATCAGGAGCTATTGCATAAGCTACTTTTTCTGCTACCTTCGAAGACAATGTGCTTTTCATTGTTACTTTAGTGATTATATTCATATTTCGTCCACTACCTTTCACCCAGTTGCTGCCCAATAATTTCATCCAGAATATCAATGAACTCCTGAACCTTACCTGGTGGTATGGAAGCTCCTGAAGCAATATTGTGACCTCCACCCTGACCCCCTACTGCCAATGCTCCTTCCCTCATTGCATAAGCAAGATCAAGACCTTTATTTATCAAAGCTCGTGTTCCGCGACCAGAAACTTTGACAATTTCATCTACTTGGTTAGCTACAATACAAGGTTTCTCTGGATGAATATATCTTACTACTGTACTGCTTATAATGCCTGTGTTATCCATATCTTTAGCAATGATATACCAGATATTCTTTCCTTTCTGTAACATACCTTCTGCCTGCTTTATGCTAGCCACTATAGATTTCTGATGATCAATTGTCAACTGTCGTATTTCATCCATTACAGATGCATCCTGTAAACACATTGACAAAGCTAGACCAGCTTGTTCAAGTTTGCCACATGTATTGAGCATAGCAACAAAATCGTATACATTATTCACAAGTTCTCTTTCGAGATAATATATATCTCCTATAGCTGCATCCACTGCTTCAGGGCTTGCATGTTTTGCAAGCTTGAGTGCAACAGCCGATGTCAGCTTTTTTATGTCTTCTTGCTGCATTTCACTTAATTTACCTTTCACACCAAGAATTTCTAGAAAATCGTTTATCTTCTTCCTATCACCCGTGATATCCAGATAGGGCTCAGGTGTATAATCCAGTACATCAGCAATATCGCCGTCTCCCACTTTTAAGCCTTTTTTGACAGAAATAACACCTGCTTTAATAGCTTCATCCAATATATACAGATTTGCATTTTCAAAAAGCTGTTTATCACCCACAGCACCCGCAATAGCCAAACCTGCAAGATCTGTATTTCCAGAATCCATTTCTTTAGCAACAAGATATGTAGCACCAGATGCAGAGAGATATATAGCTCCATCAATCCCCGTATAATGCGGATTTACAACCACTTTTGCGGGGGAATCACCCACAGGCATATGATGGTCGATAACTATAATATCATTTTCAATCTGTTTGAGAATATCTGCCTGTCCACTTCCCATATCACAGAATATGACAAGATCTCCCTCAGAAACGCTATTTTTTACAATGTCAATTGTATCCTGAGATAATCTGCTTACGATAGATGTCTGAAAACGTATCCCTTTCTTCATAAGAGCCTTACATAATATTCCTGCCGAAGTAATGCCATCAGCATCATTATGTGATATCAGACGAACATATTTTTCTGCAGAAATAACATCTGCAGCATTTGCTGCAAGCTCTTTTAGCCTGCTTAGAGCTATGCTTTCAGAGGTCACAGCATCACCATCAGTGCATCAGGACTTCACCCGGTTTTGTACCACTACCACTTTCAATAACAACACCCACATTGATACTTGTATTGATACCTGTGTGCACATTATCTCCCATTATAACTCCAAGTTTTCTGCGACCAGTGTCTACTTTTTTACCTTTGATAACAGACTTGATGTTTTTACCATCGTGACGAAGATTTGCAACCTTAGTGCCTGCACCAAAATTGCAATCATATCCTATTACACTGTCACCAATATAGGTAAGGTGTCCGATTTTAGTTCCATCCATAATAACACAGTTCTTTACCTCGACACCATTTCCTATATGCACATTATTGCCTACAGAAGTAGAAGGTCTTATAAAACAATTGGGTCCGATATCACAATTTTTACCGATTACCACAGGACCGATGATATACGCACCATTGCGGACAATAGTACCTTCGCCTATTACAACATCACCATGCAAAGTGGCCAGTGGTTCCACGGTACCTTCACACTTGGCTTTTATCTTTTCGAGTATAGCTTTGTTTGCATCTAGCATATCCCATGGTCTGCCCACATCCAGCCACACACTACTAAGAGGTTCAAAACCTACATGCATACCATCGTTTACCATCAGCTGCATTGAATCAGTTATTTCATATTCTTTACGTGGAGATGGCTGTGTCCTGTCAATGTATTCAAAGATTACAGGATCAAAAAGATAAATTCCAGCATTTACAGTATTAGCTGGAGGAGCTGTAGGTTTTTCTATGATCTGGATGACCTTATTTTCTTCTGTAACTATCACACCAAACTCTGAAGGATTATCAACTGACTTTACACTGATAACTGCGGGCTCTTTGTGTTGCATAAGTTTTTTAAGGTGATCAGGGTCTACAAGCATATCTCCGTTAAGTTGAACAAAGGGCTCATGAACAAATTCTCTTGCACAACCTATAGCATG
Organism: Methanomethylovorans sp.; assembly: GCA_014361205.1. Taxonomy (GTDB): domain Archaea; phylum Halobacteriota; class Methanosarcinia; order Methanosarcinales; family Methanosarcinaceae; genus Methanomethylovorans. The sequence continues at coordinate 35,840 of JACIVZ010000003.1, forward strand.
AGCAGTTCCAAGCTGTTTTTCCTGCGTGACATAATTAATGTTCACCTGCCACTTTCTTCCATCCCCAAAATATGTCTTCACCGTTTCTTCCTTGTAGCCTGTAACCACTACAAAATCATTTATTCCTGCCTGTATACAGGCATTCAGTACATGTTCCAGCATGGGCTTGTTGGCCAGAGGCAACATGACCTTTGGTCTTGAAGCAGTTAGAGGACGCATCCTTGTACCCTCGCCTGCGGCAAGTATTACTGCTTTCATCAAAGATTCTCCCGTACTATCATCTCTACCATTGAATAAAGTTCTTCCACATTTTCACGAGATTCAGCCGTTATCCTTATCTTGGGCTCGGTACCCGACGGTCTTACAAGCACCCATCCGTCATTCATTTCCACACGCACCCCATCAATATCTGTAACCTTGCCCATTAACTTCATTTTTGAAGCGATAGCCTGCATAACTTTCTCCTTTTCCATATTATCGCAGGGGAGAGTGCCTCTTTTAGTAGGATATTTTGGAAGCAGCGCACGCATTGCAGCAAGGGAGGTCTCCTGTACCATTTCTACAAGCAAAGCAGCTGCAAGAATTCCATCTGGACAATAAGAGACTCTTGGGAAAATCCAGCTTCCAGATGGTTCACCTCCGAAATCAGCACCCACTTTTTTAAGCTCCTCGGCCACATAAACATCACCTACACGTGTATAAATCACTTCTGAGAGAGGCAAGGTATCTGCCACCATCATAGATGTATCGATAGGCACTACAAGTTTACCGGAATCTTTACATTCTCGTAAAGCGAATATTGCAAGCAGTTCATCTCCCGAAACGAATTCTCCGTTCTCATCCACTGCCATCATCCTGTCGGCATCGCCATCATGGGCGATTCCAACACGTGCACCGAATTCTTTAACAGCCTTTTTAAGCATCCATAGATTTTCTTCAGTTGGTTCTGGATTACGAGCGGGGAAGTGTCCATCCAGCTGTGCATTAAGAGTAATTACCTCACACCCCATTTCCCTCAACAGAAAAGGAGTTATAGTGCTACCTGCAGCACAGCCACAGTCAACCACCACCCGCATCTTGACTGGTTTTACATTGCTAAGGATTAACTCAGCATGTTCTTTTATGGCTGAACTGTCAAATTTGATATCTCCGATTTTGTTCCAGGGAGCAAACACAAATTCTTGTTTTTCTATGATGTGTTCTATCTTTTCCTGCTGTGAAGAATCAAATGCCATACCATCTGGATTCCACAACTTTATCCCCACATAGGGGGCAGGATTATGGGAGGCTGTGATCATTACGCCACAATCGTATTTCCTTGCAGCATAAGCAAGTGTGGGAGTTGTGACTATACCTATTTTAACAACATCACACCCTGCAGAAACAAGTCCTGATATCAGGGCATGCTCTATCATTTCACTGGACACTCGGGGGTCCCTTCCCACAACGGCCGATTTGTTGGAGATCCCAAGTGCTAATCCAACTTTGAGGGCAAGATCAACTGTGACTTCTTTATTAGCAAGTCCCCTGATACCGGATGAACCAAACAATTTCATAATACTACCTCTTAAAATCATTCCACTGTAACGCTTTTAGCAAGGTTCCTCGGCTTATCTATAGAGCAACCTCTTGCATAGGCGGTATAATATGCGAGCAACTGCAATACCACCGATGAAAGTACAGGCGATAATAGTTCATGGCAATCTGGTATCCTAAGAACCATATCAACATATTTATTGATCTCAGTATCGCTTTGGTTGGCAATGGCGATAACCTCGGCACCCCTCGCCTTTACTTCTTTGATATTGCTCAGCACTTTTTCGTAGGTATGACCTTTAGTTGCAATGGCCACTACAGGCGTTTCACTGCTGATAAGTGCAAGTGGACCGTGTTTAAGCTCGCCTGCAGCATACCCTTCAGCATGTATATAGGAGATTTCCTTGAGTTTCAAAGCACCTTCTAAGGAAACGGGGTAGTTGACATGTCTGCCAATAAAGAAGTAGTCCTGTACCTTTGCATAATGTTCAGCACATTCTTTAATAATATTTTTGTTATTCAGAACCTTTTGAACCTGACCAGGCAATTGTTTGATACCCACCAGAATATCTCTGGCATTTTCAGGAGTTAATCTCCCTCTTACTGTACCCATATGAATAGCCATCAGATAAAGTATTATAAGTTGAGCTGTGAATGTTTTTGTAGCAGCTACACCTATTTCCGGTCCCGCACGTGTGAAAAGCACGCTATCTGTTTCTCTGGTAATAGAACTTCCTACTACATTGGTTATTGCAGCGGCTTTACATCCATATGCCTTTGAACTTCTTATAGCTGCAAGTGTATCAGCCGTTTCTCCAGACTGAGTAATAGCAAGAGTGAATACCTGACCACATAGCACAGGGTCTCCGTATCTAAACTCTGAAGCTGTCTCAATGTCTGTGTGTATGCCGGCAAGGCTCTCAAAAAGATACTTTCCAACACATCCTGCATTCCATGATGTACCACAGGCAATTATAGTGATTCTTTGCAAATTTTTCAGCTGATCATCGCTCATCTTCAATTCATCGAGTATAACCCTGCCTTCAAGTTCAGAGATCTTACCTGCATATGTATCCTGGATCGAAGCGGACTGTTCATGTATCTCCTTAAGCATGAAATGTTCATAACCTGCTTTTTCTGCAGCTTCTTCATCCCACTCAATAATATCTACTTTCTTTTCTATCTGCTGGCCATCATTATTGTAGAACTCCACACCTGTAGGACTGATCAATACAAGTTCCTTATCATTGACATATACTGCATTTTTTGTGTATCTGAGAAACGCGGTTACGTCAGAAGCTGCAAAAAAACCATTGTTCCCAAGACCAATCACAAGAGGGCTGTCTTTACGTGCAAGTACAATATGGTCAGGCTCTGCAGTATACAATACTGCAATAGCATATGAACCCTCCATCTCATTCATGACATGACGCACAGCATCCAGCAAACTAAACTGAGTATTATTTTTTATTGTGCTATGTAACAGATGTGCTATAACCTCAGTATCAGTATCAGATAAAAACTCATAACCCTGTGATATCAATTTTTCTTTCAGCTTCATATAGTTCTCAATAATACCATTATGTACAACAGCAATATTTGATGAAAGATGAGGATGAGCATTTCTGGTTTCTGGTTTTCCATGAGTAGCCCAGCGAGTATGACCTATTCCAATATGTCCTGTAAAATTTGCCGGGATTATTTTTTCCAAATCAGCTATCTTTCCCACTGTCTTATATGTTTCGAGTTTTTGATTAAGGACAGTGATTCCTGCAGAATCATAACCTCTATATTCAAGCTTCTTGAGGGAACTGATTATTATATCAACTGCATTCTCTGTGCCCACATATCCTACTATACCACACATCAGTATCACCTCAGAGTACTAATGTACCTCTGTGCAGTGCTTTATCAATAATATTACCTGATTCGATTCTACAGTTGATGGATATCAGTATCCCTGCTTTTACAAGGACTCTGTGACCCACATCAGTATCATCACCAATGATAGTTCCCAATTTTTCTGCTTTATGCATTTCTTCATTCAAAATTATATTGAGATTTGTCGCTGTTTCTGTGATGAAATGCGGACCAATATGACAATTGCTTCCAATAACAGAATCCGCTAAATACCCATGAGAATCTATACGAACATCATTCATTATTATACTGTTACGAATATGAGTAAAAGAACTAACAGATACATTGTTCCCTATAGATGTGGATGGTAATATAACTGCATTAGGTCCTATATCACAATTTTCTCCTATCATAACAGGTCCTACAATATAGCATCCTGACCTAATAATAGTATTCTTACCAATCGATACATTTCCTTTAATAAAAGCTCCATTTTCTATTGCATTTGATAAAATTTTTCTTTCAATCTTTCCAAGAGTAACAGAATTAAGTCTGAGAAGATCCCATGCATATACTGCATCCAGCCACCATGATCTTGTAGTAGCCATTGATACTTCTATTCCACTTTCAATCATTTTCTGAAGCGTATCAGTTATCGCATATTCTCCCATCGGAGAAAGCGGAGTTTGTCCGATATAATCAAATATTTTAGAAGTCAAATAGTAGATTCCAGTATTTACCAAATGGCTGATTTCAGATACAGGTTTTTCTAAAATTTCCAATACTCTGTTACCTTCTGCCCGTATAACTCCATACCCACTGACATGTTCTGTCTTAACAGCAAGTATGGTGACATCACCACTTTTTGATTTAATTAAATCGCTGATTACATGTGGTTCAATGAAGTTGTCACCGTTTAGAGCAAGAAATTCTTTTTCACCAATAAGTTCGCTTTTAGCCTGTTCTAGAGCATGTGCTGTACCAAGTTGTGTTTTTTGCTCAACATAACGTATGTTTACCCCGAAATCCACACCGTCTTTGAAATAGTTCATTATGCGCTCTTTCTCATAACCAACTATTAATAGAATGTCTTTGATGTTATTTTGCTCAAGAGCATGGATTACGTGTTCAAGAATCGGCCTGTCAGCAACAGGCAACATTACTTTAGAACGAGTGAGCGTAAGGGGACGACATCTGAGACCTTCTCCCGCTGCAAGGATAACCGCTTTCATGCCTTATAGTGAGTACTATAACAATTTATATTTTACCTTGATTTTTATAATTAAAAAATTAATTTTGATTATATATAAATTTTCGAAAATGATAAACTGTGGACATTTTAATAAAATACTAGAGAATTAAGAAGAAAATATAGAGTTCTTAAAATAAATTTTAAAATATGTCGAAAATATAAATTAAAAAAGCATCGACTGGCTAAAGCCAGTCGAAATGATATTTTCCACTTATCGTGTAATAAGCATTTCTGCTGTTTCCGGCTTGTATTTCCAGTCAGCTGGAAGCACTTTGTTATTTTGATAGTACTTCACAAGTCTTCTGATTTTAGATTCAACATTATGTAAGGAGCGTAGGTTGTGGTAATCTGAATGGTTGTTAGCCACATGTTTTCTCATGCCTATTGCTTTCACAATAAGATTGTGCAGGTCTTCTGGGAGAGGTGGTTTCTGATCATTTTCCTTAAGTATAGTTGTTATTTTTTTTCCAGTAACTAGCTTCACATCTGGCATTCCATATTTGTCCCTGAGGACCATACCAATAAGACTTGTACTCATACCTTGCTTCCACATATCCAGCACAAGTTTTGTTATTTCCTCTGTATTCATGGTACACCAGACGGGAGCTTCAGAGCGCATTGGCCTTTTAGAACCGGATTTACCTTTTCTCCGGGTATGCATTTTTGCCATTAAATTCCTCCTTAGAATCGTAAATATATGTTATTTATGTTATATGATCTCAATTATACAAATTTTGTCGATATCAATAAAGGCTATCTTGAACTTTTGGAGAGATAGCCGATAAATGTACTTGGCGAGGCGTGATAAATGAAACAGCATAGAATATAAAATTTATGATAGGAAGTTACCATATTATAAGGGAAATCTCAGCTCCTCCAGGGGTTACCCGTCTGAAAATAGAACTCATTTGCCTATCCCTAAGCTCCAGCAAAATACTACTGTCATTAGTTTGCATCATTATCTCAACTGTAGAGTTAATTTCTTCTGAAAGTTCGTCTGAAAGATAGGAATAAACCTCCTTTGTATACTCCTGTCTCAGCTGATTCTTTACTAACGCAATATTAATTTCTGCAAAGTTTGTGCTATTATTTATTGAATTGTAATTAGTACCATCCTTCAACTTAGTATTGTTCATCATATGAGTTTCCATTCTTTTTTCAATGTTATCATCTGAAATAGATCCCATCAAAAAATCTCCCAGTGTCAAAGTGTTTTCCTCTCTATAACTTATCTGTTCAAGATATTCTTCCGGATAATAAAAATCTATGATCGATGCCGATGAACAAGAGGCTGCCAGTAACATACACTGATTGAAGAATGATCTTAAATCCTGTTCTTTACTTGAAGAATTAACTGCATGATCAAAAGCAAAATCATCTGCCACATAAACCAAGTCTAATGCGCTTATAGAACAGATATATGGAACAGATATTAATGTACTCTGCCTGATAGCCGTTACAGGAGGAGCTTCACCCAACGTAAGTTGACTTAATGGTTCACATCCTGGAACTGGTTGCCAGGTTGCTTCAAACCTGTAGTCATATCTGCCACCAATTTTTTTGTTAAGGTATTCTTCAATTATTTTTTCTGTCGCTTCTGAATAATTTTTGCTTAAAGGATGAAGATAACTATATGTTCCATTCTCTTCAGTATGAAGCGAAAAGAGCATATATTCGGCAATTATGTCCGCATAAGTCCTGAAAGTGTGTTCTCTTACCAATACTGCATTATTTTTATACATAGAGCATTCAGGGAACATAGTAAAAATATTTTCATATATTGTAGGTTCAATTGTGTATTCAAAGCCCTCTATTCGACTATTCAGCAGAGATTGAAGCAATTTTTCATCAAACTTGTAACCTGCAACATTCTGCACTGCAGCATTTTGTGCAGACGGAAGCATGACAGGCATCAGCAATGCTGCTGAAATGGATATCATTAAAAGAAAAATCATAACATCGATTGTTGAAGAAATAGCTTTAATATCGGAGAATATTTGCTTTTGCATTTGTTTTTATCTCCCAGATTTCTTATCCGTTAAGTATTTCATTGATCTTTAAACAGTTTCACTGTCAATGTACCTGGGACCTGCTGTATCGGATTAAGCTCAATTGTAACAGGCACACTAGCAGCTATATATGCTACGGACGAACGAGACGATAAAGTATTACGTATCTGCCACATGTATACTCCATCATCTGTTGAAATATCCACCTGAAATTCAATGCTTGGAGAAAAACTATCAAAGAAAAGATTCAAATTTTGTTTATCAACCTGCGGATTACTCAATTCATCTAATTTTTCAGCAGATATGAGGTCCATTCTACTTCCCTGAAGCATATGAGAATGAACAATACTCTGTGCAATAAGAGATGCTTCCTCATAATTCTCCAGAGCAAACGCACTATTTTCATGGGCAAGATAAGTTTTTGATACAATACAGGCAAAAACCACAAAGCCCATTACCAATAATGCTGTTGCAAAAATGTCATTCTGCGGTTCTACTATAGCTCTATTATCTTTGGTAAACAAGTACATATCCAATCTTATCGACATTTATATCATCAGTAAAATATATAAATGTTTTTTGGATGTATATTGGATTACTTGTATTAAAACTTACTTCTTTTGTTATGGAAGTCAGATATTTTATTATATCTGCATAATCTGCTCTTATAGGTTCATTTATACTTCCGTTTGAACCATAATTCGATTTTAGGTTATTACTAAGAGTCGAAGGAGAATATGGATATACTCTAAATGCTGGTGCTTTTGCTGCAATAATCGATTTCCCATCGATATTTGCATTGATTATAACATATTCACAGGAAATAAGAACTTCCACTGTTTTGTACTGAAAATGAGGAAGGTGATTAAAATCAATTGCATAAGTTACGCAAGTTTCCTCTGAACTGCTACCAACATTATCTATATAATATAACAATTCCGCAGATAAACGATCAAGTTCCTTTTTGTAACTAATTTCCTCCATATTTAATGCAAAATGATATATAGCAGCAATAACCACCACACTTGCAAGTATAAGTGCAGTTTTTGACAGAAAAAAATCTATCCAGCCTCTTTCATCTTGAAAAAAAGTTGATCTGATTAACATTTTGATTTTTACCTTTTTTAATTATTCAAATACTCTGACAAATAATATACCTTCAGAGGTGCTGACACCAGTCGTCAGATATAGTTTATGCTTGCCGGCACCAATAACTGCCACGCCGTCCATAAACTCATTGCTGTAAGAAGCTTTGGATTCCCTTATTGTATATTTCCCCTCATATTCCAGAAAATAGTTCTTTGCATCATGAGGCCAGGAATTTTCATGTCCTGGTAAGGCTCCCAGAATTACTGTACAGCCCTTAGGAATATTTACATCAATAGTAAGATTACTGCCTGGACCGCTATTATATAATAGTGAAGCTGTAGCATCCATTCTTGATATCTCTGATTCAAGACTGCTCATTTTCATTTGATGAAGAAAACCTGAAGTTGCTGTTGCCAACATTAGAATAATCACTATCATAAGAATGGAAGAAACTACAAACCTCAAGGGTAAAGAAGATGCAGCAACTTGATTCTTTATAAAATTCTGATAAGTATCCCTTATTTTCACTTATTTTCACCAGTCAGTTTTACAATAATTTCATTCAGTGTAAGGGACTCTTGTCTGCCGCTATTCATATCTTTTAATGTGAAAAGACCCTCTGAAATCTCTCTTTCACCCAATATAAGTGCATAACGGGCGCCTATATTGTTGGCATATGACAGTTGAGATTTGAAATTTCTGTTCATAATATCCAGATATACGGGAACATATTCCCTTAGCTTGCAGGCAATAGAAATGGCATTGAGGCGAGTTCTGTCTGTAGTGACAATAACAACTGTGTTTTGCGGTTCAGGTTCTATGTTATATATTTCCATAATCCTGTCAAAGCCAATCCCAAAACCAGTAGATGGAACATCTCCTCCGCCAAAAAGTTGGATGAGTTTATATGAACCACCTCCACAGACCTGTTTCTGTGCACCAAGACCTTCAGCATAGACTTCAAAAACCATACCTGTATAATAATCAAGACCTCTGGCTATTCCAAAATCAATTGTATAATTGATTCCATATGCATCTAAGAGAGTAAGTATTTTCTGGAAAGTATCCAGTTCAGGAATGGAACCCAGAAGTTTGTAGGCTTTTGGAAGAGCTTCCTTTCCTGTAAGGGAAATCAGCTCAAGTAGTTGCATACGCAGATTTATAGGTGCTTTTATTTCCTCTAAGTAATCGTCCAGTCCTTTATCGTCTTTTTTATCTACAAGGCGCATTATTTTGCTCTGTTGTTCAGTATTCAGAGAACTAAGGACGTGACGAATGATACCCAGATATCCGACATGCAAATCACATCGGATGCCTGCAATCTTAAGCATGGTAATTGCCAATGCTATTACCTCTGCATCAGCATCCGGGCTTTCGGACCCAATTAGCTCCACCCCGAACTGCCAGAACTCTCTGAATCTACCTTTCTGAGGTCTTTCATACCTAAAGCAATTTTCAAAATAGAATAGTTTCAATGGGCGTGGAAAGGCCTGCATTTCATTTACAAACATTCGCATCACAGGCGCGGTCAGTTCAGGACGTAACGTCATCTCACGATTTCCTTTATCTGTGAAATTGTATAGTTCACCCACAATTCCTTCACCAGATTTCATTGTGAAAAGTTCAAGGTGTTCAAAGGTAGGCGTGACTACCTCCTGATAGCCCCATCTGCTAACTACCTGTCTAAACTGATATTCCAGATATCGCCGGCGAGTCATATCATGTGGGAGGAAATCTCTTGTTCCTCTTGGTCTTTGTATCGTCATCTGATCAACCTAATGAATTGTAAGATAAATTAAAATTTGGATCTCGACTTATCTATTTTGCAGGTTAGTATTTAGACAGTCTATTTTACTTTTTCGATTGTAAATACATTGTAGATGTAAAGTAGATACTGAGAGAAAACCAAAAATACTAAATATAATTACAGATATGTGCATCGTTGTATAAATTAATACATTTATTGAGGCTTATTATGGAACATACAAGGATACTACTCGACGAAAACGAGATGCCTACTCGTTGGTATAACATACTTGCAGATCTGCCTGAGCCCCTTGAACCCCCGCTTAACCCTGAAACCAAGGAACCCATCAAACCATCGGAACTTGAGCCTATATTTGCAAAAGAACTAATAAAACAGGAAATGAGCCCTGAAAAGTATATTGATATCCCTCAGGAAATCCTCGAAATATATAAGCTTTGGAGACCTTCACCCCTCCACAGGGCATACAGGCTTGAGAAAGCTCTTGGCACACCGGCAAAAATATACTATAAAAATGAAAGCGTAAGCCCGGCAGGTAGCCATAAACCAAACACTGCCATTGCACAGGCATACTACAATATGAAAGAAGGCACCGAAAGAATTACCACTGAAACAGGTGCTGGTCAGTGGGGCAGTGCTCTTGCACTTTCATGTAACTTTTTTGACATTGAATGCAAAGTTTTCATGGTGAGATCTAGCTTTTATCAAAAACCATACAGGAAATCCCTGATAAATCTCTGGGGTGCCAACGTTGTCCCTTCTCCAAGCAATGAAACACATTTTGGGAGAATGATTCTTGAGAAATACCCCGATACCAGCGGAAGCCTGGGAATTGCCATAAGTGAAGCAATAGAAGTGGCAGCCATGAACGACAATACAAAGTATGCTCTTGGCAGTGTCCTTAACCACACATGCCTCCATCAGACTGTTGTCGGTTTAGAAACACAGAAGCAGTTTGAAAAAACTGAGGATTACCCGGACATTGTCATTGGATGCTGTGGAGGAGGAAGTAACCTTGCAGGGGTTAGTTTACCCTATATAAGAGATAACATCGCAGGGAAGAGAAATACAAGGATTATTGCAGTAGAGCCAACTGCATGTCCTAGCCTTACAGAAGGCAGATTTGACTATGATTTTGGTGATATGGCACAGATGACACCACTGCTTAAGATGTACACCCTTGGCTCTGAGTTCATACCTCCTGCTATTCACGCAGGTGGTCTGCGATATCATGGAGCTTCCCCTATAATCAGCAAACTTGTAGCAGATGGTATGATGGAAGCAAGATCCTACCATCAGGTAGAAATATTTGATGCGGCTGTAACCTTTGCACGCAGTGAAGGAATAGCACCTGCTCCTGAATCGGCACATGCTATTAAATGTGCTATAGATGAGGCGCTCAAATGCAAGGAGACTGGAGAAGAGAAAACTATTCTCTTCAACTTGAGCGGTCACGGACACTTTGACATGGCATCATATGACATGTATTTCAATGGAAAGCTGACCAATGAATAAGCTTCACAAGAGAAAAAAGCCTGCTATACTGGCAGGTCATATTTTTCCTATTTTTCAAAAGCTCATATATTTCGATAATGTCAATTATTTAATCTCTAATCTTCTTAAAAGTTTGTTTAATAAAAGCTCCACTGAAGAAAAATTTTACTGGTAGTTCATAAAATAAATAATAAACGTTGAGTAGAGGTAAACTATATAAAGCTGTCAAATTAAGAGAAGCAACTTTTATTAGACATCAAATCATCTTTCCAATGGTTCCCCATGCATATCAAAGAACTCAATCTTCCGGAAGAAGTTATTGATTTCTATATAGAGTCCGGAATTGAACATTTGTATCCGCCTCAAGCAGAAGCTATTGAAAAAGGCCTTCTTGAAGGAGTGAATATCGTAGCTGCAATACCCACGGCATCTGGAAAAACCCTCATAGCAGAGTTTGCAATGCTTAACTCTATTTTAAAAGGAGGGAAAGCTCTCTATATTGTACCTTTGAGGGCACTGGCATCTGAAAAGATGGAACATTTCCTAAAGTTTAGAAAAATTGGTATCAAAACAGGCATATCAACTGGTGATTTTGAGGCAAGGGATGAATGGCTCGGATCAAACGATATAATAGTTGCGACTTCTGAAAAAACGGATGCTCTGCTGCGCAATGAGACATCCTGGATGCAGGACATTACTGCAATAGTTGTAGATGAAATACATCTGTTAGATTCAGCTAACAGAGGACCTACGCTGGAAATCACAATTACAAAATTGAGAAGGCTTAATCCACGTGCTCAAATTATTGCGTTATCTGCAACAGTGGGCAATGCACAGCAAATAGCTGACTGGCTGAAAGGCAAGCTTATATTAAGTGAATGGAGACCAACCGATCTTCGTGAAGGTGTATACTATGCTGATACTATTAATTTTGTGGGTTCCCAGAAAGCTATTAGTATAACATCTTCTGACGATGGTGTCAATATCGTTATGGATACACTGGAAGAAGGAGGACAGTGTCTTGTATTCGAAAGCACCCGAAAGAATGCCGTAGGTTTTGCTAAGAAGCTGGTTAGACACGTTAAAAAGACACTGAGCAAAGAGGAACATAACTTTATAGACGTCATCGTGAATTCAATAGTAGAAGCATCTGAAACCGAAGAATCCAAGGTGCTCGCACAATGTGTACGAAATGGTGTAGCTTTTCATCATGCTGGATTGAACTCAGCTCATCGCAGGCTTGTGGAGGATGGATTCAGAAATAACGTAATCAAAGTTATATGTAGTACTCCAACCCTTGCAGCCGGACTTAATCTTCCAGCGCGGAGAGTTGTTATCCGCAGCTACAAGAGATACGATACTAATTTTGGAATGCTGCCAATACCTGTCTTGGAATATAAACAAATGGCAGGCAGGGCTGGCCGACCTCATCTTGACCCTTATGGCGAATCAGTACTAATAGCCCGTTCTTATGAAGAGATGGAAGCTCTTTTTGAGAACTACATCAATGCCAAAGTTGAAGACATCTGGTCAAAACTTGGTACGGAAAATGCTCTGCGTACACATGTCCTTTCTACAGTGGTTAATGGTTTTGCTTCCAGTCAGGAAGGACTGATGGAATTTATGAGTTCAACTTTTTTCGCACATCAGCAGGAGACATGCAATCTACTGGAAGTTGTGGAGGAAAGTATAGCATTCCTGTTGGAGCATGGTATGCTACAGGATGAAAGCAGGCTGAGGGCTACAAGACTTGGAAAACTTGTTTCCATGCTCTATATCGACCCACTTTCTGCAGCTATCATACTAGAAGGACTGAGTAAGGCAAAGAAAATTACAGATTTAACGTTACTGCATCTGATATGCAGCACTCCTGATATGAAGCAATTGTACATGCGCAGTTCTGATTACACAATGATCAACGAATTTGCAATGACTCATAGGGAAGAATTCGCCAGAATGCCCAGTCCTTTCAAGGATATAGAATATGAATGGTTCCTGGGAGAAGTTAAAACTGCTATACTTCTGATGAAATGGATAAATGAAGTGTCAATGGATGAAATCACTGGTCTATTCAATGTTGGTGAAGGTGATGTACATGCAATTGCTGATATCGCACAATGGCTTATGCATTCAACGGCACGACTTGCTGAGACCATGGGGTTAACAGGTGCCGAAAAAGCATATGAATTGGAAAAGCGCATATATTATGGAGCTAATGCTGAATTACTTGAATTAGTAAGTATTCGTGATGTTGGAAGGGTACGTGCCCGCAGGTTGTATAACGCAGGACTAACGTCCGTGGCTTTATTAAAGCAAGCAAGCGTAGAAAGAATAGCGAAATTGATCGGACAGAAGACTGCAGAAAAAATAGTCAAAAATATAAAAGATCAGTACTCAACAGAAGAAGTAAATGATTCAGTTGATATAAACGATTCAGTAAATACAGCATACAGTTCAATGGAAAAAAAACAAAGAACCTTCTATGATTTTGACTATATAAATTAATATGAGGATTTTTATGCTTTATGGTAAATTATCAGAAATTCCCAAAAAAGAATTGCAGGCACTTATAGAACGCGCAGGAGAGCTGACGAATTTAAATGATACAGTCTCCTCGATTATAGTAAATGTGCGCAGCAAAGGAGATGTATCCCTAAGGGAATATACTCAGCGTTTTGATGGTGCAATTATTGAGGATATAGAAGTATCTAAAGAAGATATTGAAAAAGCATATGACAGTATAGATAGAGAAATTATAAAACATCTAAAAATAGCTGCTGGAAATATTCGAAAATTCCATGAAGCACAAATGCCTGAAAAAATCTGGTTCATGGAACTGGTTCCGGGGATAGAAGTTGGACAAAAGATAACTGCACTTAAAACAGTAGGTGCATATGTGCCAGGTGGCAGAGCATCATATCCTTCAACTGCTCTTATGACTATTATACCAGCAAAGGTTGCAGGTGTGAGAAATGTTGTTATGTGTACACCTCCTCGTCCCGATGGAACGGTCAATCCTCTTACGCTGGCTGCAGCAAAAATAGCAGGTGCTGATCATGTATACCGGGTTGGGGGAGTACAGGCTGTTGCTGCCATGGCTTACGGCACAGAGAGCGTTATGAAGGTTGATAAGATAGTAGGTCCCGGAAATGTTTATGTGACTGCAGCCAAGATGCAGATCAGAGATCTAGCTGATATAGACTTTCCGGCAGGTCCAAGTGAAGTACTGATAATTGCAGATGATTCTGCACATCCTGCGATGATTGCCGCTGATATGATAGCACAGGCTGAGCATGATCCAAATGCTGTATCTGTACTTGTGACAACTTCAGAGAAACTTGCCTATGATGTAAGAGAAGAAGTGTTTAATCAGGTAAATAGCACTCTGAGGAAGGAAATTATAAGTTTATCATTAAAAAATGCTGGTATACTTATAGCAGATTCCATCCAAGAATGTATTGAATTTTCGAACAGTTTCGCCCCTGAACACCTGGAGATCATAACGATAAATGACGATTTTGTACTTAACAGGATAGAACATGCAGGTTCGATTTTTATTGGAAAATACGCTCCTGTTCCTGTGGGTGATTATGCTTCTGGCACAAATCACGTTTTGCCTACTGCGGGATATGCCCGAATGTATTCCGGACTTAATCTTATGCATTTCTTGAAGATTTCCAGTATTCAACGTATAAGTAAGGATGGGCTTTCCAGTATCCAGGATACTGTAATAACTCTGGCTGAAAAAGAAGGGCTGAATGCACATGCTGATGCTATAAGAATACGCTTTTCCCGATAAAATCAAGCTGTAATCTATTTCAATCGACAATTATTTAATAGGTGAATACATAATTTGTTTAATAAGTTATTTTTAAAATCATACTGGTGGGGGGGCCACCTATGAAAATAAGAGTTGTAAGTTCCAGGGAAGAGATAAATGAACTCAATCCGAATGAGAAAGTTATACATCTAGCTTTTCGACCATCAAATAAAGATATTTTCAGCCTTGTACAGACTTGTCCAAAAGTAGAGGTTATTCAGATACCAAGTTCTTACAGAAGAACAGTTTCCAAGTCCATAGAGATGTTTCTGCAAATGCAGAATATCAAACTTGTAGAAGGAGATGTATGGGGTCATAGGAAGGATATAAATGAATATTTTAGTATAGCTCCTGCTATTATTGAGAAAATCAAGGAAATGAAGGCTGAAGGAAGATCTGATAGTGAGATAGCCGATAAGGTGGAAAGGGAAGGGAAACTTAACAGAGAAATGATATTGTACATACTTGGAAAACATAAGTAAATAAAAGCAAATTCATTTTTAAGAATTAATTAATGTGTTGTTTTCTGTATAATACACATTACGGTTTAAATTGCAGTCCGGCATTTTAACGATGCCTATAAATAACTTTATCACTTCATCTTTTGAAAACAGGACAGGTTTTGCTATAATGACTGAGAATTACGGAAAAGTATATCTGGTAGGTTCAGGACCCGGAGATCCCGAACTTCTTACATTGAAAGCGAGACGCCTCATTGATAATGCAGATGTAGTTATATATGACCAGCTTCCAGGTGAAGCGATAATTGCTTCTATTCCCAAAAAAGCTGAAAAAATTGATGCTGGGAAGTATGCCGGAGATCACACTTTATCTCAAAACAGTATAAACAAACTTATGATAGAAAAGGCAAAAGAAGGCAAAACGGTAGTGCGCCTCAAGGGTGGGGATCCCTATGTTTTCGGGAGGGGGGGCGAAGAAGCTCAGGAATTGATAAGAGCTGGAATAAATTTTGAAGTAGTTCCAGGGATTACTTCGGCTATTTCTGCACCTGCTTATGCAGGTATTCCTGTTACTCATAGGGAATATGCCTCAATGGTGACTTTTATAACTGGTCATGAAGACCCCACTAAAAATGAAAGCGGCATAGACTGGGAAATACTTGCAAAATTTCCAGGAACCATCGTGATTTTCATGGGTGTCAAAATGCTTGAAAATAATGTAAATGAACTTATTAAACACGGAAAAGATCCTTCCACTCCAGTTGCACTGATAGAGAGAGGAACCCGCCCCGACCAGAGAGTAACTATAGGAACCCTTGAAAATATAGTTTCTTTGAAGAATGAAAGAAAAGTAAAAGCTCCGGCAATTACAATAATCGGTAATGTTGTAAAACTTCACGATGAACTTGGAGAACAGATACTGGAAGGTATTTGAAATGACGTCTGAAAAAAGACCCGTGATAGCTATAATGCGTCCAACAGTATATAAAGAGGAGTCTGTAAGACTTGCAGAATCCATGGGATTTGATGCGATAGCTGTTCCGATGATAGAACTTGCAGGAATGGAAGATTCTTCTTTCAAACCTTTTTTTGAGCGCATCGTAAAGAAAGAAGCTGATTATGTGATATTCACAAGTGCCAATGGACTTGATTTCACATTGAGAAAAATACCTTATGTTATGCGTGACATGTTCATAGAAGCCTTAAACCGTACTAATGTTATAGCAATCGGCCCAACTACGAAAAAAGCTCTTGAAGAAAAAGGAATCAAAGTTATGGGCATGCCAGGCGTATATAGTTCAAAAGGCTTGGTCGAGTACCTTTGCAACGATGTCAAAGGGAAGAAAGTGAACTTAGCTCGTAGCGTTTTTGGTTCAACTGTGCTTACAGAGGGACTTATCAGATGCGGTGCGGATGTACTGGAAACAAAAGTTTACAGCCTTTTTAAACCTGATGGAGCGGAGCAAAAGGATCTTATAAGATCTGCGATGGAAGGTAAGATCACAGCTTTTGCTTTTACAAGTTCTATGATGGTACATAATTTCTTTGAAGTTGCAAAAGAAATGGAAGCTACGGCTTCTGTTATTGAAGCTCTTAATGGATCTATCGTGGCAGCTATTGGCCTGCCCACAGCTGAAACTTTACGGAGTTACAGAGTAAGTGTCTCTGTGATTCCAGATGAGTATACCTTTGAAGAAGTATTGAGAAAAATCAGGGATATGCTTTCTGCATGTTCCTGAAAAACTATTTATATCGTTTTTTCTTTTTTTCATTCAATTTAGGAAAAAAGACAACTGAATTAAAATTAAATTTGTGTTCAATCGTCCTTATTAAACGGAAAGATGATCATGATTGGGATTTCTAAACTATATTGCGGAACCGTGGAACCATCTGATGCACTCAGATATGGCAGAGATTCTAAAAAACTACCTTCTCATCTGTTACAGTTTTCAATTGACAAAAAACCTGTAGTTGTCTGGAATGTCACCAGGCGCTGTAACCTTAAATGTGTTCATTGTTATGCACATTCTAAGGACATTGATTATGGAAATGAATTAACTACTGAAGAAGGAAAAGCACTTATAGACGATCTCGCAGAGTTCGGTTCTCCTGTCATACTTTTCTCAGGAGGGGAACCCCTCATGCGGAAAGATTTGCTCGAACTGGTTGCATACGCAAGATCTAAAGGCAGAAGAGCAGTAATTTCCACTAATGGAACCCTCATCGACAAAGATATTGCAAAAAAATTAAAAGATATTGGTCTATCTTACGTAGGTATTTCCCTTGATGGTATCAGAGAGACTAATGATCGTTTCAGGGGTTCAGTAGGGGCTTTCAATGCCGCTCTTGAGGGGCTGCGCAATTGCAAAAGGGAAGGAATAAAGGTTGGGCTAAGGTTTACCATCAATAAACACAATGTACAGGATATCCCTGATATATTCGAATTAATTGAAAAAGAAAATATTCCGCGCATATGTTTCTATCATTTAGTATATGCAGGCAGGGGGTCGGATATGATAGATGAAGACCTTTCTCTAGAAGAAAGCCGAAAGGTAATGGATGTAATAATGGAAAGAACCAGACAGCTTCATGAAAAAGGATTGCCAGTAGAAGTTCTCACGGTTGATAATCATTGTGATGGTCCTTACATTTATCTCAAGTTAATGCAAGAAAATCCAAAAAGAGCTGAAGAAGTATATTCACTGCTTCAGATGAACCAGGGCAACTCGACTGGTATAGGTATTGGCTGTGTCTCATGGGATGGTTCAGTCCATCCTGATCAGTTCTGGAGACATTATACTTTTGGAAATGTACGGGAAAGAAAATTCAGTGAAATATGGGTTGATACCACTGACGAATTGATGGCAGGTCTTAAGAACCGTAAGCCTCTGATAAAAAAACACGCTGACAGATGTGCAAGGTGCAAATGGCTGGAAATATGTAATGCTAATTTCAGGGTAAGAGCAGAAGCTGTATATGAAAATGTATGGGCTGATGATCCTGCATGTTACCTTACAGACGAAGAAATAGGATATCACGGGAAGAACTGATGTTTCATTTCCAATATTGTATATACTCAAAAATATATTCTATAAAAATTTCTGCCATCACAATGACTAAAAACAGCAAACACAACGTTTTTAAGAACATTGCAAACAAAGATATCACCTGTCTGCATATTTTTTTATAAAAGATAGTATGGACAGCTATATAAAGAGTATGACCTTCAGAGGTCATGAAAGTATCCAGTTGAATTAAACTTCAATGCAGTTCTGCCATACACCGTGAATATTACAGTATTCAAGAGCACAGAATGCTTTGAAATTATCAATGTTGTTGACATGGAAAGTAGCTATTGGCTGTGTATGTACAGGTTCAAAATTCATCTTTCCAAAATCGATGGTTTTTCCATCCCTGGTGACACCATAAAGCTCCACCCATTCGATATGATGTTCCACTGTATTGGGATGAGGTACTTCCTTGCCTACAATCACCCTTATAAAATCATTACCGTTTGATCCATGTCCTCTTATGATTTCGATTGTGGGAACATGTTTCTCTTTACCTTCTATTTCTTTTCCTTTTAATACTTCTCCGAACTGCATTATTTCACCTTTCTTTTTAAATACTATTGACCTTTACTTTGTTTACTCTTATATCCTCGCTATCGTGGTGTGAATATATTACAATGATATTCTTCTCAAATTTGTCAGATTATGCATGACCATGCTTGGATGACCAAACATTGCATTACATAAATGAAGTCCTTTTAGATCTGTTCTATTTATTTAATTTATTTAATTTATTTGTTTACATAGAGACTACATAGAGACAGAGACTCGGAAAAAAGTTTTGCAGTGTTCGTCAAACAGGATACATTGATGATACCAGCAGCCATAATTATCAGCTTTACAGCATGTTCCTTTTTCTTCTTTATTAATGGTTCTCTACAGATCCATTTTCCCTGAAAAAAAGCCCACAATGACAACTACCATTGTTTTTGATCTCTTCTTCATGGTAAACGCATGGACAAATTATCTTTTTATCCTGCTCTACATCACCGGTAATTATCCTGCATGGACAATATTGCCTGCCAAGTTCATTTCTGTTGTTTGTAAGTCCTTCTATAACTATATTGAGCATTTCTTCATTAGGATTCAAAATAAAGCCTTTTTTATCAGCATATCGTAATAACCATTCTCTTGTCTTTTCAGGAATATGTTTTTGCTTGACCATATGTTTCATCACACTTTCACACTTTATTCTTCCCCGGATTATTAAAGGTTTGGTATAATATCCCATGAAAATATCATTGCTTATGTTTATATGTATTGCGGTTGGTGTCTGCCGAGTTATTATACTTATAACTATCTAATCAAAATAATGATAAGTCTAAAATCATTCAACCATGTTTTGAAATAACTTTTATTTTAAATTTAAAATAACTTTTATTTTGAAGAATATTAAAATACTTCCGATATATTTCTCCTAGAATTGTTTATTTAGTTA
>JACIVZ010000030.1 GCA_014361205.1 Methanomethylovorans sp.
CGCAAGCATGGCCACGTTCTTACACCTGGCCGCTATGTCGGCGCAGAAGAAAAGGAGGATGACGGCGAGCCCTTCGAAGAGAAGATGCAGCGGCTCGTGGCTCAGCTTCGAGAGCAGCAGGCCGAAGCCGCCAAGCTGGACTCGGCGATTGCAGCAAACCTAAAGGAGTTGGGATTTTGAGTAAAACCATTCAGTTATTAAACAAAAAGCTTAATTCGTTAAATATCGATCCGAGTTATTCAACGATGGTTAAATAAGGGGTACAAGCTATGAAACGAGGCCTAGCCGGACGCTACGAAAACAGCACTACCGCTAGCGAAACTGTTCGAGCCTTTGTGCCCGCTCCGCTACCATTTGCAAACCTTAACTATGTATGTACACGTACAGGTCTATCGTTTCCGGCTGTATCAAAAGCAATGGAAACACTGAGCAGGCTGAACATTATTGATGAAATTACCGGCCGCAAACGTGATCGAATCTTTGCCTACAAAGAATATGTGCGAATTTTGAAGGAAGGGACAGAACGATTATGAGTCATTTAAAACAAACCGATGCATCCTTTCCCGCCACGCCGTCGCAGGCCGACATGCCCGCAGATTACCTCTCCGCCCTGAACGAAATTAAAGAACGCATCCGCACGGAACGCCTGCGGGTAACCCTATCCGCCAATGCCGCCATGGTGCTGCTGTATTGGGACATAGGCCGTTCTATTCTCGAACGGCAGCAGGCGGAGGGCTGGGGCTCCAAGGTGATAGACCGCCTCTCGGCCGACTTAAGGGCGGCTTTTCCCGATATGCGCGGCCTTTCATCCCGCAACCTCAAGTACATGCGCGCCTTTGCCGAAGCCTGGCCAGAGCGAGCAATTGTGCAAGAGGCTCTTGCACAAATACCATGGTACCACCACATCGCTTTGTTGGAGAAATGCCGTAATCCTGAAGAACGGCTTTGGTATGCAAGAGAGACAGCGGCTCATGGCTGGTCTCACAACATTTTATGTTTACAAATCCAAAACGACCTCTATCAGCGCCAGGGAAAAGCCGTAACCAATTTTACCCAGACCCTGCCGTCCCCAGATTCTGACCTGGCGGCGCAGATATTCAAAGACCCGTACCTGTTCGATTTTCTTGGAACTGCCGACCCGCGCCGGGAACGCGAACTCGAACAGGCGCTTATAGATCACATTCAAAAGTTCCTGCTCGAACTCGGCGCCGGTTTTGCCTTTGTCGGACGGCAGGTGCATCTGGCATTTGCCGATCAGGACTACTACCTTGACCTGCTGTTTTATCACCTTAAGCTACGTTGTTTTGTGGTGGTGGAGCTCAAAGCCGTTCCCTTTGAACCGGAGTTCGTCGGTAAACTCAACATGTACCTTAGTGCTGTTGATGATCTTTTACGTCATCCCGATGATAAGCCGACCATTGGACTGCTCTTGTGCCGCGGCAAAAACCGCATCGTAGTCGAATACGCCCTGCGCGGTCTACACAAACCCCTCGGTGTGGCCGACTGGGAGACGCGGCTGGTCAAGTCGCTGCCCAAAGAGCTTAAAGGCATCCTCCCCACCGTGGAAGAGATCGAAAAGGAGTTGGGTTATGGCGGGTGAGGTCCGCTTAGCTGAAGTCGCGGAGATCATCATGGGGCAATCTCCGCCTGGGGAGACCTATAACGAAATAGGAGAGGGTCTGCCTTTTTTCCAGGGAGTGGCCGACTTCAACTATCGATTTCCCACCCCACGTGTTTATTGCACTGCACCATCTCGTATAGCCCAACCAAGCGACATCCTTCTTAGTGTTCGCGCCCCCATCGGTCGCGTGAATATCGCAGACCGAGAGTGCGCTATCGGTCGTGGCCTGTGCATTATACGGGCATGCGACCCTGCGAATGCACGATACTTGGAGTTTGCACTGCGAGCAAAAGAGTCCCAATGGGACGCGATAGAGGGTAGCGGTTCCGTTTTTGGTAATGCCACCCGAAGGGATTTGGAGATGCTACTTATCCCCTGGCCAGAGGAGAAAGCAGAACGTTTGGCCATTGCCCACATCCTCGGCACGCTGGATGACAAGATCGAACTCAACCGGCGGATGAGCGAGACGCTGGAGCAGATGGCGCGGGCGCTGTTCAAAGCCTGGTTTGTGGATTTTGAGCCCGTGCGCGCCAAGATGGAGGGCCGCTGGCAGCGCGGCGAATCGCTGCCAGGTCTGCCCGCCCACCTCTACGACCTCTTCCCCGACCGCCTGGTGGACTCCGAACTCGGCCAGATCCCGGAGGGGTGGGGGGTGGTATCCCTCCCCGACATGGTCGAGATCAACCCAACACGTCCGTTACGCAAAGGCGCGATTGCCCCCTACCTAGACATGGCGAACATGCCGACTCGTGGACATGCACCTAATGAAGTTGTGGACCGCCCTTTCGGTTCGGGAGTGCGATTCATCAATGGCGACACTCTCGTGGCACGAATCACGCCATGCCTGGAAAATGGAAAGACAGCATTTGTCGACTTCCTGCGGGACGGACAGGTTGGCTGGGGCTCTACCGAGTACATTGTGTTGCGCCCGAGGCCTCCTTTGCCTGAAGAGTTCGCTTACTGTTTGGCTAGAAGTGACGCATTCCGTGAATTTGCTATCCAGAGCATGACAGGAACCAGCGGTCGACAACGTGTCCAAGCTGACGCACTGGAACACTTTCGGCTACCACGAGTTCCGAGGCTCGTCGCAGAAGCGTTTGGCAGAGCAATCAAACCCCTTTTCATGCGGTCATCTGCTGCAGTGAGTGAATCCCGCACCCTCGCCGTGCTGCGCGACGCCCTGCTGCCCAAACTCATTAGCGGGGAGATACGGGTCAAAGATGTAAAACATATGGATGGATGTGTCTAATGGATCATCTTCGACGTCTCGGTAACAGAATTACTATCCCAATTCCAACTGACGAGAGTGGCTTTACTGGCCGCGAGTGTCCAAACTGCAAGGGATACTTCAAAGTTCAGTTTGGTACGGGACTCAAGGGCAAGAACCTTCCGTGTCATTGTCCCTACTGTGGGCATGTTGCAGATCATGACCATTTTTGGACCGAAGAACAGATTGAATACGCAATATCAATCGCCATTGGGGATGTCACCAAGGCGCTTAACAAAGACCTCAAGAAATTTGAGTTCAACCATAAGCCGAGAAAGCCGTTTGGAATTGGTGTTTCGCTAAAGGTCAAGCCGGGTCGTCCAACACCAATCCGCTACTACAGGGAGAAGCAACTCGAAACGGAGGTTACCTGCTCTAGGTGTACTCTTCGCTACTCAGTCTATGGTCTCTTTGCTTTCTGCCCGGATTGTGGTCAGCACAATTCACTTCAAATCTTCAACGCGAACCTTGAACTAGCTGGAAAGATGCTAGACCTAGCAATGAGTGCGAGCAAGGAGGTTGCAGAGAGACTGATAGAAAATGCGTTGGAGGATTGCATTTCAGCATTCGACGGATTTGGGCGTGAACTGTGCCGGATGCAAGCTGAGAAATCAACGGATGCAGACAAGGCTAGAACGTTATCTTTTCAGAATTTGAGTAGAGTAAGGCAGACTCTTATGAATCTTTTCGGAATAGATCTTGCGGATGCACTTACATCCGAAGAATGGAACATGGTTATTCAGGCTTTTCAGAAGCGGCATCTTATTGCTCACAAAATGGGAGTAATAGACGAAGAATACGTCCGCAAGGCGGGTGATATCCATGCGATTGTGGGCAGAAAGATAAGCATTCAAGAAGAAGAGGTGCGGGGGTTGATCAATTTGTTGAGAAAACTTGGCTCATGTCTTAGTCAGAAGATCCAATCAGCTACAGAAGAGTCATGAGTAGGCTTTCCACCGAAATTATTACTGAATTTTTTGTCCTGACTTGGCTAAATGCCATCGGGTTGTGGATTTTTTACAACTCCAACATTATGCCAGATGTATTGTTTGCTTATCCGCGAGTAGAGGACTTGGACCACTCATGACCCGCCTGACCGAATCCCACGTCGAATCCACCGCCCTGGACTGGCTGCAGGCGCTCGGCTGGGGCATCCGCCACGGGGACGAGATCGCCCCCGATGCCGAACACCTCGACTTCTCCGCCGTCGTCCTCCAAGGCCGCGCTGCGCGATGCCCTGCTGCCCAATCTGATTTCAGGAGAACTGCGGATTAAAGACGCAGAGAAAATTATCGGAAATATGCCTGGTGAGTGATACTAATATCTACCAGTTTCCACTAAATTTTCAGTAAATATTTTTTTGTATGTTTTTGAACAAGTCACCTTACTCAAAATAGACACTATACCGTAAACTTATAGAATTAGTTAAATATGGATATGGGAGTTCTATGAAATTAATATGGTACATAGTTATGATTTTAGTAGTTGCTATGCTTCTTTTTTTTGGGAAGGAGAGTGGAGTGTCACAGCCAGAGGTCTGGAAATTGGTGCACCAACTATTCCGGGTCTGACACCTAATTACATATTCAATGGCGTGGCTGTGAATCCATCAGGTACAATATATGTAACCGGAGACAAAACAAATGTACTCTTTAGCATAGAAGCTGGTTCCTGATTAGTATGGTGTTTTTACCTAAGAAATGAGATATTATGGCTGCAGACATATTCTTAACTAATTTATTTGATGGTCTTTTATACAAGCCTTAATGACATCAAGTTTAAATATGGAGAATATTAATTTCTTTTGAATATACTGGCAGTTATTAACAGACTATATAATAAGGTACATGCATGGAAGAATATCAGTCTAAATTAAAAGATATATCAGGGCATAAAAAATATGATTTTTCTACTAGTTCACAAGCATCAAAAGTATGGAATCCTGCATTTAACGAATCTGATGTAGAGGAATCTGCTCTCTTATGGCTTTCAAACCTCGGATGGACTGTGCTGCATGGGTATGATATAGCACCTGGAGAAGCTGCTGCTGAGAGGGAGAACTATACCCAGGTTGTACTGGAAAAAAGACTCAAAGCTGCACTTGTGAAACTCAATCCTCACTTACCCCCTGAAGCTATAAATGATGCTTTGCGCAAACTTCTTCATCCTGAAGGACCTAACCTGGAAACTCGCAACCGTAACGTTCACAGAATGCTTATCAATGGTGTAACAGTTGAGTATCGCACCTCTGATGGTTCCATACGCGGTGCTCAGGCTCAGATACTTGACTACAGACATCCTGATAACAATGACTGGGTAGCTGTCAATCAGTTCACGGTAGTTGAAAATAAGCATAATCGCCGTCCTGATATAGTACTGTTTGTAAACGGTATCCCACTGGTGCTCATCGAACTTAAGAACGCCGCCGATGAGAACGTAACTATCTGGTCAGCATTTAACCAATTGCAGACATACAGGACCGAACTTCTAACATTGTTTTCTTTCAATGCCTTTCTTGTCATATCTGACGGCGTACAGGCCCGTGTAGGCACTTTCACTGCAGGTAAGGAATGGTTCAAGCCCTGGCGTACCATCACTGGAGAAACACTGGCAAGTTCCACCATACCTGAACTGCAGATCTTAATCGAAGGTATCCTAAATAAACAGAACCTTCTGGATATGCTCAGCTATTTCATAGTCTTTGAAGACACAGGTGATGGTCCGCTTATAAAAAAGATGGCTGGTTACCATCAATTCCATGCCGTTAAGGTAGCGTTAGCAGAAACCCTTCGTGCTTCACACCTTAAAGATGATTTTCTGAATGAAGCAGGGGGTCGTTATGAAGCAGGAAAAAATCAAGGTGGCAATCCCGGCGACAGACGCATTGGAGTGGTCTGGCATACCCAAGGTTCAGGCAAAAGCCTTACCATGGCATTTTATGCTGGGCGCATCATCCGCGAACCCTCTCTGAAAAACCCCACTATTGTTGTTCTTACTGACCGTAATGACCTGGATGATCAGCTCTTCGGCACGTTCTCCAGATGTCAGGACCTTTTACGTCAGCCTCCTGTACAGGCTGATAGCCGCTCTGACCTGCGCAATAAACTCGCTGTGGAAGCCGGTGGTGTTGTTTTTACAACAATTCAGAAATTTCTGCCAGAAGAAAAAGGAGACCGTCACCCTGTACTCTCTAAGCGCCGTAATATCATTGTCATAGCAGATGAAGCACATCGCAGTCAGTATGATTTCATTGATGGCTTCGCGAAACACATGCGTGATGCACTGCCTAATGCTTCTTTCATTGGTTTTACAGGCACCCCTATTGAACTTACTGATAAGAACACACGAGCAGTCTTCGGTGACTACATCAGTGTGTATGACATTCAGCGCGCAGTAGAGGACAAAGCCACAGTGCCCATCTATTATGAAAGCAGACTTGCTAAGCTTAATCTTGATAAAAACGAACTACCCACGATAGACTCACAGTTTGAGGAAGTAACCGAAGGGGAAGAAGTTGCACGTAAGGAAAAACTCAAAAGCAAATGGGCACAGCTTGAAGCTATAGTCGGCTCAGAGAAACGTATAAAGCTCATTGCTAAAGATATGATAGAACACTTTGAAGAACGTCAGAAAGCTATGGACTGGGAAGGTAAGGCAATGATTGTCTGCATGAGCAGACGCATATGCGTTGAACTTTACCAGGAAATAATTTCCCTTAGACCGCAATGGCACCATGAAGACGATGAAAGGGGCACTCTCAAAGTGGTGATGACTGGGTCAGCCAGTGATCCACTAAACTGGCAACCCCATATCCGTAACAAATCACGCAGAGAAATACTTGCCAACAGGTTTCGTGACCCTGGGGATCCTTTAAAGATAGTGATAGTGCGTGATATGTGGCTTACTGGTTTTGATGCACCTTCTCTCTCTACAATGTACATAGATAAACCTATGAGAGGTCATGGACTCATGCAGGCTATTGCACGGGTGAATCGTGTATTCAGGAACAAGCCCGGCGGATTGGTAGTTGATTATCTTGGTCTTGCCCAGGAACTTAAGCAGGCCATGATAACTTACACCGAAAGCGGAGGTACAGGAAGGACCGCTCTTGTTCAGGAAGAAGCAGTGTCACTTATGATGGAAAAGTATGAAGTATGTACTAACCTGCTGTATGGGTTTGACTGGTCGATGTGGATTACAGGCAACGCTGCTGACAGACTGAAGTTATTACCTCCTGCTCAGGATCACATTCTATCACAAGAAAACGGAAAAGAACGCTTCCAGAAAGCTGTACATGAATTGTCTCAGGCATTTTCCCTTGCAGTGCCACATGAACAAGCCATCCGCATCAGGGAAGATGTCGCTTTTTTCAAGACAATAAGAGCCAGTCTCATGAAACGTGCACCTGGTGAGACACGGGCAGAAGAAGATATTGATATAGCCCTAAGACAGATAATATCGAGAGCCATAGCCCCGGAAGGCGTGCTGGATATCTTTACAGCAGCTGGTCTTGATAAACCTGATATATCTATTTTATCCGAGGAATTCCTAGCTGAAGTTAAGAACATGCCATATCGCAACCTGGCAATAGAACTGCTGCAAAAACTGCTCAAGGGTGAAATAAAAACAAGAACTAAAAAAAATATAGTACAAGCCCGTTCTTTTTCAGAGATGCTTGAACGGGCTATTAGACGCTATCAGAACCGTTCCATAGAAGCTGCTCAGGTTATAGAAGAACTCATCAATCTTGCCAGACATATGAGGGAAGCAAATAAAAGGGGAGAAGAACTGGGTCTTACCGAAGATGAAATTGCATTCTATGATGCTCTGGAAACAAATGACAGTGCAGTTAAAATACTTGGTGATGAGACGCTAAGGACAATAGCAAGGGAATTAGTATCCGCAGTGCGTTCCAACGTTACAATTGACTGGACAGTCAGAGAGAATGTCCGTGCAAAGATGCGTGTGCTTGTAAAGAGGATATTGCGCAGATATGGCTATCCTCCAGACAAACAGGAAAGAGCCACTCAGATTGTGTTGCTGCAGGCTGAAG
Organism: Methanomethylovorans sp.; assembly: GCA_014361205.1. Lineage (GTDB taxonomy): Archaea > Halobacteriota > Methanosarcinia > Methanosarcinales > Methanosarcinaceae > Methanomethylovorans. The sequence goes on from JACIVZ010000030.1 coordinate 7,942, forward strand.
CGCTCTCACAGGAATGGGCAGTTGCTGGCGTTTAAAAAGTTTCACTTCTTCCTATGAAATTCACAAAATTTCTTGCAAATTCTTCATAAGAGCTTGCTACAAGATGTGCATAGCAGCCCAGTGTATTATTAACTATAAGGCCGTCCCATCCATCGGCTATACCTGTGCCACGGGAGAGTTGGATGGCAAATTTAGCATCTTCAGGCAGTTCTGTGACTTCAGAATGATGAAATTCATGGGCTCTGAAAGAGTCGCCTGCTTTGCCGATGACAGTGTTCATTGTGAGAGAACCTATGTTGTAGCTAACTACACGTTTATGTCCCATGAGAGTATGTCCCGGAAGTGCACCTGCCATATCATATGTAGATTCAGGCATGTCAGCCATATGATATGTACCTTTTCCCTTTACACCTGTTGTTAATTTTTCTGTGAGGTACATAAGACCACCACATTCTCCATATATAGGAAGTCCTGCCTTAGACATTGCTTTTATATCCTCCCGCATGGAAACGTTTGCTTCAAGCTCCGCAGCAAACAGTTCCGGATAACCTCCACCAATGTAGATCCCATCCACATTAGGCACATGACTGTCATGCACCGGACTGAAATAACGAAGCTTTGCCCCTGCCAGCTCCAGCAGTTCAAGGTTGTCGTGATAATAGAAATTGAATGCTTCATCCAGTGCTATGCCTATAACTGGTTTTTCTGGCATATCCCTTCGAACAAAAATTGTGCTCTGAGGAATTGGAAGCGGAGCTGCCTGTCTGGCAATGCTCAGCACCTTATCCAGATCTACACTTTCAGAGATAATCTCTCTGATAATGCGTATCCTCTCATCAAAATTCTTTGACCTGCGGCGTTCTTCAATTGCAGGCACAAGCCCCAAATGCCGCATTGAAATCATCATATCATTATTACGGGGGATAATTCCTATTACAGGTATGCCAGTATAGTGCTCAATGGCCTCCTTTGCCTTAAGAGCATGTCGATGGCCACCGATATTATTCAATATTACTCCTGCAATATTTATCTTGGGATCAAAAACCTTAAAACCAGAAACAATAGCTGCAGCAGAACGGGTAATACTGCGTGCATTCAGTACAAGAATGACGGCACAATTAAGTATTTTTGCTATCTGTGCCGTACTGCCGATGTCACTCAAACTCTCAAAGCCTTCATATAGGCCCCTGACACCTTCAATAATAGCAATATCAGCCTCACCATCCGCTTCACATCCATGTAAGAACACATCACGAACTCTCTCTTCTTCCATCAGATATCCATCGATGTTCCTGGCTTTGCGCCCGGTGATTTCTGAATAATAGCTGGGGTCTATGTAATCCAGCCCCACCTTAAAAGGCTGCACTTTGTAGCCTGCCCTGGAGAGGGAAGCCAGAAGACCAATGGTAACAGTGGTTTTACCGGAAGAGGAACTGCCGGCAGAAATAAGCACCCTTGGAATATTTTTCTCCAATTTTGTTTCAGAAGAGAGTATGTCAGAAGAAGCTGTCATGAAAATCAGCGTGTTAGCTCCCTTAACCTTTCATCGTCCAGTGACTGAGGCAGTGTGGAATCTGCATTCGACATAATAGCTCTGGCAAGCTCACGATATACTTGTGCAATATTAGAATCAGGAGCTTTTTCAATCACAGAGAATCCATCTCTTTCACAGTCCTGTACTATCTGCTCCTTGGGAATGAACGCAACCAGTTTACTGCCGATTTCCTCTGCAAATTTGCGGACTATTTCTTCTTCCCGCGTGACATTCCGGGAATTACAGATTACACCGCTAAGCCGTGTGTCTATCTGCCTTAAACCTTTACAGATATTATTAGCAGCATAAAGTGGCATATATTCTCCTGATGTCAGCACGTATGCTTCGTTAACAAGTCCTTTCCTGATAGGTGCAACAAAGCCGCCACATACTATATCACCTGGAACATCATAGATTATAAGATCCATCTCATCCATTTCCCTGCACATGTCCCGCAGAGTTTTAATGGCCACGATAATACCACGACCAGCACACCCAATACCGGGCTCTGGACCACCTACTTCCACACATCTTACATTCCTGTATCCGTGAAAGACAATATCTTCTTCCTTTATTTTTCTACCCTGCCTGAGCAAGTCAAGAATAGTAGGTATTCTTTTACCTCCCAATAGGGTAATGGATGAATCACTCTTGGGATCACACCCTATAATCATTACTTTATAGCCTTCCTCGGCACATGCAGCAGCAACATTGGATGCTGTACTTGATTTCCCAATACCGCCTTTGCCATAGATGGCTATTCTTCTCTGATTTATCATACAGATTGCCTCATTTATCAATAAAGTGTTTCTTTTAACATCTGCCTGAGGGTAGCACCAAGTTCAGATTCCACTATATGATTTACACCAAGGGTCTTTGGGTGCAGATCTATTTCCACCACTACGTGTTTATGTCCCATTTCCTTTAAGGGAAGCACCTGCCGAGGACCATTTGTAACTGAAATGATTTCCATATTTTTGAGATGGTCCATGGGTATTGCATGTGGTACCCCGGTGATTACAGCAAAGTCATAATCTGCATATTTCCTCAAGAGTAACTTATCCACAACATCGCCTGCCACGGGATATTCGTCAAGCCCTCCTGTAATTTCATGTATCTGCACCCCTTTTTCCTTCAGGTCTCTCATAATATTACGGGCATGATCCCTTACTCTTGGCAGACCCAGTGATTCATCCAGGTTTGCCATGTTAACTACATTTGCAGATACTCCCAACATAGAGGCAACTTCATGCACAGCCACAGTGATATCTGCAAACATGTAAGCTGTTTCCTTTTTTGCATTCATTATGACTACACCTCTCTTTCCTTCCTGCAGTAACTCAATGATACGCTGTGCCACCTTATATTTCAGGTCACCTCTTGATGGAGCCAGATATTCCCGGCTTGCAGCACCATGAAGTTTTTCCACTTCTGTTGCTTTTTCCAGCAGTATCTTTTGCCGTTCAAACTCTTCTCTGTCTATAACACCAACATCCAAAGCAGACTCCAGTGTTAACAGCACACCTTTTGTGTTATTTGCATAGCCTGCATGCACTTCCACTTCTATAACAGGCACGTCAAGATTAGCGTCCATGACTGGTTCATGCAGTTCCTCTCCAATAATCATACTTGCACAAGTACCCACCACACCTATCAATTGAGGATGAAACATCTCATTGACTTTCCGAAGTGCAGAAGAAAGTTCTTTGCGCCCACCGAAAACAAAACCATTTTCATCAAGGGCTGTCGTCACAACATGTATCCCGTCTTCTTCCAGAAGCCTCGCATGTTTAAAAGAACATCCTGGAGGACCATGCAATATGGCAACATCCACGTTCAGATCTCTAAGTGTATATAACGCAGCTACTATTGAACTGGGTCGGGGGTGTATTATAGATATGTCATTTGCAGCCATGCTATTCTCCATGGTGTGATAAGATAGTTATGATTTCTACATAAATTAGTATTATTTTTTACATTTGATTAAATACTATTTTTGCACATTTTTGATATAGTACAGCTTTCTGATATAAAAGGACTTTTTTATGAAATAAATTTCAAGTCTTCACCTGAAGCACTTTACACACAGGGCAATAATAACTTCATCAGGATTCTTTTTCCGTGCCATCTCCAGTGCATTGTCTCTTCCCATATCAAAACTTTCTGCATAATGTATATTTCCCGTTGCTAATGGCTTCATTCTTTCACCTACCAATATTAGCTCATACATATCTCCCTGTCTTCTCCTGAGCAGGTCTGCAACATCCGCCGGTGAAAGTCCTTCACATACCTGTGCAGCTTCCTCACCAAGTACCATTATCACCAACTGCCTTCTTTTTAAACATAGGTCAAGTGCCTTTTCAACTGAAAGTATATCCATACCGGAGTTGGAATTATCTATTACTGTTGTCCCATCTATTCTCATTCCCTGCATCCTGCCCTGCAAACCCTTGAATTGCTCTACAGTTTCTTTTATTTTTTTCCATGATATTCCCATCTCAAGCGCCGTCACACAGGATGCAGCAAAAGCTGTAGTATATGATTTTGCATCATATCCATCAGCAAGACATATTTCCATTTCTTCCCCTGTACATTTAATGGATATCCTATTATCATGCATTGTAAGACAATAATCAGTATCTGAAACAATGCCTGTTTTTTCATCCACAACATCAAAAGTTTTGATACATATTGATTCAGGGGAGATTTTTAGTTGTTTCAATGATTCCCTGCTCTTTGCATTTAGAATAATGAGCGCATTTTTTGAACAACTTAACAAAGACCTGACTTTTACTTCACTTGCTAAGGAAGTTTTGCCCCCTATCTTGTAATCCATATCTAGAGTTGTAATTATCCCTACATCTCCATATCCTGTGATTCCAAGTGACACTTCAAATATACACACTTCTGCCTTTTTGCCGAGTGACTCTCTTAGATCCATTACAGTTAGTATGCTTGCTGGAGTAATGCTTAAACCTTTATGCATCATCTGACACACACCATCCTCCCAATACTCCAGCCCTCTGGATGTATGGAGCAAAACAGAAAGTTCCCTTGAGATAATATCAGCCAGCACAGATGCAGTACTTGTCTTTGCCTTAGTGCCTGTGACTTCAATTACAAGAGGTTTTGAAAACATATTTCTTGTTGCCAGAAGATCCCTTACTGCCAGATGGTGAGATATTATGGGAATCTGCCTTTCTCTGGCTTGCTGAAGCAAACAATGAACTGGTGTCAGATGCACAGGGCTTATTATAAGATCAAATCTTTCGACAGCACAATTAATATCTGTCACTACTTCAATATTGTCTTCTTCTAAAGATCGGCGTTGAGCCCGGGACAGTGTTCCGTACACATCTACTGCTGTCACATTGAATCCTATATCTTTGAGCTTGCGGGAAATAATAATACCGCCATGTGTTATGTCGAGAACAGCTACATTTTTTATCTCAGGATCAGCAAGGTAACTGTACATACCCCACAAAAGGACTTAACCATAGATAAGTAAAACGATTCTGAAACGATTCTAAAATTTTAAATAAGCAAAGAAAAAGGTTATCCGGAAAACACCGGTCAAAATTTCAATAATATTGTTAGCTTTCGTCATCTGCTTCATCGTTCTTGTAGCTATCGCTTCCCATCATAGCTGCAGCAATGGAATCAATACCATCCATCCACTCAGCTACAAATCCAAATGGAATATCTTCGAGTATTTCATCAGGCAATTTACGACCATTGATTATTAACGCACCTATCTGTGCAACTTTATCCAATGCTATCTCAATATTCTCAGCGGCTTCTGCTTCTAAAGCTTGTTTGAGCAATGTTGGTATTCTTGCTTTTTTGTTAAAGTCCTCTTTGATGTAACATTCAAAAGCAGCAAACGTACCTATAAGTGATGTTTGCATTGAAGATATCATCATGTCAATGTCATCTGAAATATGGTCAATTTCTTCAAGAGCAATATCTTTAATCTGAGAGATCAAGCGAAGGGCAGATTCTGCGGAGATGAGCTTCTTATCGAATTTTGCTACTACTTTCAGACATGCAAGGATTATGTCGTCCTCCATGTTGATGAAAACTGCACTGTCTTTGTCCTGTGGTTCATCAGATTCTTTAAACTCAAAACCGCTCTCTTTTACTTGATTAATCCAGTTGTTCCACCTTTCCCTTGTATAAAAATCATGGGAAAGAATCTCTGTTTCTGTCTCAGACATCAAACACCTCTTTTAGTACACTCTTGATAGCATTCAATTAGTAGTATAAAAGACATTCGCATTCACATAACTGAAATTATTGATTGAAATTATTATAACTGCAATTCTACTTTTTTCAGAGGAGACTCACAGATACTTTCATCTTCAATATTTTCCAGAATATTGGTTATAGTACATTTGTCCCCCTTCTGCAATCCTTCCGGGAAAAACAAGTCGTACATATCATCTGGAATCTCTTTGCATTTGGGAGGTTCATAGCTGATCTTTGCACCTATAATAGCTTTCCTGGAATCCAGAACTGCTATTATGGGGGATTTAACCACTTCCACAGCTATTACTCCCCCATCATGAAGGAAGCACTCATGTACTGAAGGGGTCTTTATCTTGACTACTTTATACCTGCGTCCCTTTTCGAGGTTAAGACAGGTGTTCTTGAGTTTACATTTATTGCATTCATTAGACTCTCCTTCGAATATGAATTCCATGCCTTCTTTAGCAAGCCGTGCTCCAATTAAGGTTATTATAGTATCTACTTCAACCATATAATCACAAACCTGAATCTGAATTACATATTAATCTATTACTTTAGTAATCTTTGCTACTCGCTCTGCTGCTTCGGGCGTAAGACCCGAACCAAGTATAGTATATCTTTCTGGACGAATTGTATGGGCTAAAAGCAGAGCTTCCAATATATATTTATCTTCGATGCCAAGTTCTGCAGCATTAGTGGGAGCATGCAGTTTTTTAAGCCCCTCTCTTATGCGTTCCCAGTCGCCTCCATGCAGATACATCATCATAATAGTTCCTACACCACATTGTTCTCCATGAAGTGCAGGTTTTGGAGCGATCATATCAAGAGCATGACTGAACATATGTTCAGATCCGGAGGCCGGTCTTGATGAGCCTGCTATACTCATGGCAACACCACTTGAAACCAAAGCTTTGAGCACTATCCGCACCGAACTTTCAAGCCCTGGTTTTATAGAATCCACCGAATCAAGTATTATTTTCGCTGTCATTCGGGAAAGGGCTGCCGCATATTCACTGAAGGGTTCATTCCTCAGCCTGTAAGCAAGTTCCCAGTCATTCACTGCAGTGTAATTGGAGATAATATCGGCACAGCCAGATGCCAGCAGTCTGTATGGAGCTTTTGCAATAATCTCTGTATCTGCAATCACTGCCATAGGAGCATTTGCTTGGATGGAAGTTACTCCTTTTCCATCTTTTATGGATGCTCTGGAAGATACTATACCATCATGAGAAGCAGCTGTGGGAACACTAATCAATGGAAGATTCAGATCTGTGGCCGCTAATTTGGCTACATCTATGGATTTACCACTACCAACACCCAACAGATAATTTGAATTATTAGCAAGGGCCACTTCCTTGACATATTCCACTTCTTTCATTGTAGCTGATTTAATTGTAGTTACACTCGGGTCAAGTCCAGCATCTGCAAAAATATCATACACTGTATCTCCCGCTATATTACGGGTATGCTTTCCAGTAACTATTAAAGGATTATTACTTAGCTTTAAATCATCACAGACACATTTTATTTCTTTTATGACTCCATGTCCTATCACTATATCTCTGGGCAATTGCATCCATTTGGCATTTTCTTCTCTGAGTGGGTTCACTTGAATACCTGCAATAATTTTTTAGTAATTGATTATTAAATTCATACTAGGTTTATACTAGGGAGGTGGGAGAATCCCAATTATAGAAGTTATTAAACAAGATTATTAAACATTAATTCTATTAAGGATATTCCTATAGGATAGAAATTTGAGGTTTAAACATCAGAGGTTAAATGACTTTATATATAGATAAGTTTTCAGAATTTATAAAAACCTATTATATCGATCCAATTCTTTACGATGAAGGTTACAATATAGTCAATACCTTTACATGGGCGATTATACTTGGAATATGTATTTTTGCAGTAGTCAAATTACTCAAAAAACTGGATATAAGGACAGATAACAGGCTTATAGCTTCAATAGTGCCTTTTGTACTTGCAGGATCTTCTCTTAGGGTTATTGAAGACGCTGGTGCTGTACAGCAACCTTTCAGCTTGCTTTTGATAACTCCTATTATTTATTTTGTAGTATTCTTTATAACATTGTTCTGTCTGATTGTATCTAAAATTATCAGCAAGAAATGGAAGGGGAAAAGCATGGAATCAATATTTGCTTCCATGGGAAGCCTCTGGTTTATTTTCAACATATCATTTCTATTCAGCGTTCAGGATGCTGTGCTTCCTAAGGTACTTATTTATATAGTGGGATTGGGGACATTGATCACATCCCTTGTTTATGTTGCATCAAAAAAGGTAGGTTTTGATATACTTACCAATCCTCTGAACATATCCATCCTCGGCGCTCATATGCTCGATGCCTCATCCACCTTCATAGGTGTGGATATGTTGGGATATTATGAAAAGCATGTACTACCCTCTTATCTTATAGACCTTACAGGAACAGCATTTGTAATGTATCCATTAAAACTATCTATATTTATTCCAGTATTATACATAATAGATACCAATTTTAATGAAGATGAAGAATCCCGTAATCTGAAGACTTTTCTAAAGTTAGTGATCCTTGTACTTGGCCTTTCTCCTGCATGCCGAAACACTATTCGAATGTTTTTTGGGATATGATAATAATGAATACTAATTTGAGAACTAATGTCAGAAATAGAGAAGAAGCACTTCAATACATATGGGAAATACGTAAAGAAATAGTAGCTATGGTTATATTATTCTTCATATCGGCTGTTATAGGTTATATAACTGCTATCATGTATCCAGAGATGGTTATAAAATCTCTGGAAGAGCTGGAGGGGATGGTAGAATTATTAAAAAGCCTTTCTTTGTTGCAGATAATGCTTGTGATCTTCCTGAATAATGCCTTGAAGAGTTTCCTTATATTATTACTGGGAATCGGCCTTGGAATTGTTCCATTTATTTTCATTGCATACAATGGATATTTCCTTGGTATATTCAGTCATAAAATCTTGACGGAACAAGGTCCAATGTATTTAGTTGCTGGTTTACTTCCTCATGGCATAATTGAAATACCTATGGTGATGGTCTCTGCTGCTATAGGAATCAGGCTGGGGGTTAAAGGGCTTGCTTCTCTTAAAGACAAATCGGTACATTTAAAAGAAGAAATTATGACTGGTATCAAGTTCTTCTTTTACTGGATAATGCCATTACTTTTTATAGCAGCTGTCGTGGAAACCTTTATCACTTCAACAATTATAGCCTTATTGAATTAACCGTGTCAAATTATTAGAAATTATCTACAAAAAGACTTATAAGCATTGATATTTTGAAAACAAAAGAGGGTATAAAATGATAGACAGAAAAGAGATTATTGATATTCTTCAAGATTATAACCCTGATAATATTAAAATAGGAGCAATTGCTTCGCATTCTGCACTTGATGTATTTGATGGTGCGGTGGAAGAGAATTTCAGGACACTTGCTATATGTCAGCAGGGAAGAGAGAAAACATATTCTTATTATTTCAAGTCTCAGCGGGATGCATACGGAAATGTGAAGCGTGGGATTGTAGATGAGACTTTGATTCTCAGGAAATTCAATGAAGTGCTGCTTCCTGAAAACCAGCAATTGCTTCGTGAAAATAACATACTTTTTATTCCAAACAGATCCTTTACTTCATACTGTGGTATAGATGATATCGAGAACGACTTTGAGGTTCCCATCGTAGGTAGCAGGAATATGTTGAGAAGCGAGGAAAGAGGCATTGAACGCGATTATTACTGGCTTCTGGAGAAAGCAGGGCTTCCTTTCCCGGAAAGAATAACAGATCCACAAGATATAGAAGAGTTGGCAATTGTGAAACTGCCGCACGCTGTCAAGAAGCTGGAGAGGGGTTTCTTTACGGCAGCGAATTATGAAGAATATCTCAAAAAATCAGAAACCTTGCTCAAGCAAGGGGTGATCACTAAGGAAGCTCTTGATAATGCAAGGATAGAAAGATATATAATAGGACCCGTCTTCAACTTCGATATGTTCTATTCTCCCATTGAGGAAGAAATGAGCAGACTGGAAATCCTTGGCATAGACTGGCGCTTTGAGACAAGTCTGGATGGACATGTACGTCTGCCTGCACCTCAGCAGATAACCCTTGCAGAACATCAGCTCACTCCTGAATATACAGTATGCGGCCATAATTCCTCTACATTGCGTGAATCACTTCTTGAAGAAGTGTTCGTATTGGCAGAAAAATATGTCGAAGCTGCCAGAAAACATTATGAACCTGGCATCATAGGACCTTTCTGCCTCCAGACCTGTATTGATAAAGATCTCAATTTTTATATATACGATGTCGCTCCCAGAGTTGGTGGAGGAACCAATGTGCATATGTCAGTAGGTCATCCCTATGGCAATACCATATGGAGAAAGAACATGAGTACCGGCAGACGTATAGCTTTTGAGATAAGAAGAGCTATTGAGATGGGAGAATTAGGTCGTATCGTAACATAATTCTTGTAAAAGCGATTTTTATATTTTTATAAAAGAAAGGAAATGATAACAACCCATCCTTTTTTTTACAACCCACACTTTTTTCTATAGTGAGATATTATACTGATTAGATTCTGTTATTTTACAGTATGTAATATAGTAGGTTATATATATTATAGTATCAATTTTTCATATTATAAACTGTGAGTTTAATTGTCGTGTACCTAGAGAGGACTTATAGATAAATAGATTTAATATGTATGCATCACTAACTCGTTGAAATCATTTAAATATCAGTAACCAAATGATAACAACGGTCTGGAGCAAGATATCATCTGGTCATTAGACCAATTGCGAGTATTGCTACGTACTTTTACATTATTCACCCATGGAGGGAAATCAGGAATTGAGTCAACCTTGTGTTAATATTGGCATGGTAGGTCATGTCGATCATGGAAAAACAACTTTGGTAAGTGCATTGTCAGGAGTATGGACTGACACACACAGTGAAGAAATGAAGCGGGGAATATCTATCAGATTGGGGTATGCTGATACAACTATCAGAAAATGCCCTAAATGCCCTGAACCACAATGCTATACTGTACATAAGACGTGTTCTGGATGTGGAGAGGCTTCAGAAGAAGTGCGTACTGTCTCTTTTGTTGATGCACCTGGACATGAAACCCTTATGGCAACAATGCTTTCTGGGGCAGCAATTATGGATGGTGCCATTCTTGTGATTGCTGCAAATGAGGAATGTCCACAGCCACAGACTAAAGAACATCTTATGGCATTGAATATTATAGGTATCAGGAATGTAATTATTGTGCAGAATAAAATAGATCTCGTATCGAAAGAAGAAGTCATAGATCACTATAAACAGATTAAACGATTTGTCAAAGGTACCGTGGCAGAAAAAGCCCCCATTATCCCAATCTCTGCTCAACAAAATATTAATATAGATGCTCTTCTGCAGGCGATGGAAGAATTTATTCCTACCCCTGAATATAAGATCGACAAACCGGCACAAATGCTGATTGCCCGTTCCTTTGATATAAATAAGCCTGGCACCCCAATAGAAAATATAAAAGGAGGGGTCATTGGTGGAACTCTTACCGAAGGTGTGCTTTCTGTCGGTGAGGATCTTGAGATAAGGCCAGGTTACAAACTGGAAAGTGAGGGGACTACCAGATGGATTCCTATAATCACTAAAATATCAATGATATTTGCAGGTAAGGAGCCAGTGGCAAAAGCGACTCCTGGCGGACTTCTTGCAATAGGTACTACACTGGATCCGTCTCTTACTAAAAGTGATTCTCTTGTTGGGCAGGTCGCTGGAAAACCTGGGACATTGCCACCAACCCGTGATACATTTACTCTTGAACTTAGTCTGCTTGAACGAGTAGTAGGTGTCATAGATGAAGCAGAGATTGGTTCTATCAGGACAAGTGAACCTCTTATGCTTAATGTAGGTACGGCCACTACTGTTGGTGTTGTTACAAGTGCAAGGAAAAACATTGCCGAAGTAAAGCTCAAACGACCTGTATGCGCAAGCGCTGGCTCAATGGTGGCCATCAGTAGAAGAATAGGTTCAAGATGGCGCCTTATAGGTGCGGGAGTTATAAAGGCTTGAAGGTGATAATTGATACGAATGCTTTGATGATACCTGTGCAGTTTAATGTGGACATCTTCAGTGAGTTACACAGGCTGGGTTTTGATAATTTCATAGTTCCTCAGGCGGTGCTAAATGAGCTTGAAAAACTCATAATCAGTGGTCGAGGTCAGAATCGCATAGCTGCAAAAGTAGGGATGGCTCTGGCACAGAGATGTGAACTTGTTCCGATGGAAGGACATGCAGATGATGTAATCGTGTCTCTTGCAAAGGATACGGGAGCAGCTGTTCTGACAAATGATATTGAACTAAAGAAGAGGTTATTAGAAAAGAGTATCAAGGTAATATCTCTCAGGCAGAAGACTCGTTTGGAATTAATGTCATGAACAAGAGTAAAAATTATAAGATATAAAAAAGGTTAAAGCAGGATAACTGGCTAGGATAACTGGCTTTTTGGAGATAATCGAATGTACAAGAAAATGAGACTTTCTGATACCATCCGGGTAGCTCCTGAACTATTGGGCGGGGATGTTCAGGTCAATGTGAAAAATGCATTAAGAGAAAAGCTGGAAGGCAGGCTTGATAAGCAGATTGGTGCAATAGTTGCTATCATAGGGATTGAAAATATAGGTGAAGGTCATATCCTTGTGGGTGATGGTGCAGTATATTATGATGTTGATTTTGATGCTATTGTGTATACACCCATGCTACAGGAAGTAGTGGAAGGAGAAGTTGTCGAGACCGTGGATTTCGGAGCTTTTGTAAGTATAGGTGCAATGGACGGCCTTTTGCATGTCAGCCAGATTACTGATGATTTTATGTCATATGACGGGAAAAACGGAAGACTTCTGAGCAGAACAGGAAGCCGTTCCTTAGGAGAGGGTGACAGGGTAAGAGCCAGGATACTTGCACTTAGTATCAATGAAAGGGAACCAAGGGAAAGTAAAATCGGTCTTACTATGAGACAAAATGCTCTGGGTAAACTGGAATGGCTCGAAGAAGAAAGAATGGCTAAATCTGATGTCAAGGAAGAGGTATAAACATGGCTGATCAAGTTTGCAGGGAGTGCCACAGGATTGTTACTGGACAGACGTGTCTGATATGCAGTTCCAGCAACCTGAGTAGTGACTGGAGCGGCATGGTGATAATTGTGGATCCTGAACTTTCTGAGATTGCCAAGAAAATGGAGATAAAGGTAGCTGATCGATATGCACTGAAGGTGCGCTAATTGGTCAAAAAAATACGTTTACCTCCTGAACTGCGTCCATTGTTCAGGAAGACCTTCGGTGTTCTTTATAGAGGGACCGGGGATGACACCATACAAAAGCTTTCCAAAGATCTGGGAAGTCCCACAAAACTTATATCGGTGGGTGATGTTACTACATTCCACTTGCTCAATTCAAATATTATTCCGGACATCCTTGTAGTTGATGATCGGACAAAACGCGGGCCTGCGTCAGCCTGCGTCGTAGTGGGTACTAAGCATACAGGGTTCACTGAAATATTCGTGGATAATCCACCCGGGGTAATAACCGAGGATTTGATAAATGTGGTTCATGACGCAATAAATTCAAAGAACCATGTACGGATATTTGTACGCGGCGAAGAGGACCTTGCAGCATTGCCCGCCATACTGCTAGCCCCCGAAGGTTCGGTTGTACTGTATGGTCAGCCGGATGAAGGTGTGGTGCTTGTTAATATTACAAAATCCAAAAAGCAAGAGATTCGTAAGTTGCTTGATAAGATGATCAATGAACAGGAAGACAGGGAAAATTTAATGGATATCAGGAGGAAATTTAATGGATGTTAAGATCATTGAGGACAAGAAAAATGTCCTTCTCAATAGGCGTGAACTCAGGTTTGAGGTAACCTTTGAAGGTCCCACTCCTAAAAGAATAGACGTAAAAAATAAGATAGCTGCACTGCTGAATGTACCCTTGGAACTTGTGGTCATCCAGAGGATGAAAAACGATTTTGGAAGGCAGGTAGCTAATGGGTATGCAAAAGTATATGAAGATGTTGCCCGTATGAAAAAGATAGAAGAAGAACACATTCTTGAGAGGAATAAACTGCCTGAAGTCACAGAGGATACTGCAGAACAGGCAGAGGCAGCTGAAGAATAAGGGTGTAATGATGGCAGTAAAAGATTACTATAAGGTCAGCGGAGATAAACTCGAAAGGACACACCAGGCCTGTCCCAGATGCGGAGAAGGTGTATTCCTTGCTGAACACAGGGACAGGCGTACCTGCGGCAAATGCGGTTACACTGAGTTTAAGAAATAATTCTTTTTTTCTTCATCTTTTTTATCTTTTAATATCTTAGCAGTATTTTTACTTACAATAGTTTAATCTTTTTGTTTATTTCGATCTAATAAATTTTTTATTTAATTTAAACTAAATAAATATATATTGTATGATATCTTCGCATGCCGAAAAATATAAGAAGGCTTAAGTAGTACCAAATATTATCTAAAAAGGAAA
>JACIVZ010000031.1 GCA_014361205.1 Methanomethylovorans sp.
TTTTTGTGAGTGTATGCATCAAGATACCCCCAAGAGATCATATCAATCGAAACAATAAAACGTGCAACATCATCAAGAGTGGAACCAACTGAGATTTCAGTTGGATCAAGAAAACAAACAGAATCATCACCACTTACTAAAAAGTTTCTTACCTCAAATCCACGTAAAGTATAAGAACAATAAGTTCGCTTTTGCTCATTGTCGAGAATGTTTGAAAAAACATTTTTTGAGTTAAATATTATATACAAATCAATGCAGTAAACCGATAACCATTTAATTAAATCTTTCAGAATTTCTTTATCAGCTTCGAAGAAAGTATTTTTATCCGATTCTGCTACCTGTTGGTGTTCATGATAAAAATTTAACCAGCTGCCAATATTAGTGTAGTATTTTGCACTGTATTCACTTTTTTTATTCCTACTTAAAGAATGGAGTGCTAAACCTTCATATTCTCTTGTAATAATTGCATTCAATTTTAAACTATAACCTACCAGATTGACAACTTGTAAATTGAGTTTGGCCTGGCTAAATATATTATCTAATAATATCAAATCAGCCAACTCATTAAAAGCAATTAGTTTATTTGCTTCATCTAAAATATCACATACAATATTTGAAGATTCTGGAGTAGCTTTTGGAATTTTGACATAGTATTTAATTTTATTATCAACAATAGTAGAAATGTATGACCAAGGTCTAACTTCATAATTGCCTAATGAGATATTTCTTTCGATAGCTATATCAAAAGAATCTGTAATAAACTGGTGATATGAATGTTCAAATTCATTAATACTGCGCAATTTTTGCAAACAATCACCTATCTATTTAATGCCAGATTGAATTTGAAACCTACTGAATGTTGTATATAATAAGAACCATGCAAGTAATCTTCAATATTACAAACCAACAATTTCATAAACTTCACCAATTAATCTTAATTCTAGATTCTGCAGATCTGACTTTCCCCGATTTGTCTTTAGGTATGTTATCCACAATTTCAACTTTTACTTCAACATCCTGTCCCATCACTTCTTTAATGTCATGTTCTATCTGATAAACTGTGTTTTCTGCGAAGTTTTCATTTTTTACAAGCAATAACCTTATTAAATCTTTTTTTTCTTGAATTGCTTTGAATTGTCCGACACCAGGTATTTTTCTCATTATTGTTGTCCAAATTATAGGAGAGAATATTCTACCACTTGGAACCTGCATGAATGAATCTGTTCTTCCTTCTACAACTTTCATTAAAGGTAAACTACGTCCACATGCACAGTATTCATCACTCGGAATACCAATATCTTCTATGTTATATCTGATCAAAGGCATCGCATAATTATATAATCCTGTATATACAATCTGGCCTCGTTCGTTAGCGGCTACGCCTTCACCATCCTTTATGAATTCAGTTATTACTGAATCTACATCCATATGATATCCCATGTGTTCACTACATTCCCATGCAGTCCTATTTAATTCAACACAACCGAAATGATCTACCATTTCAACGTTAAAAACCGAATTTATATATTTTCTTGTTTCCTTATCTAAAAGTTCAGATGTCCCGAAAACAACACCAGGCTTTATATCTTCAACGCCTTTTTCTTCCACTGCTTGTGCAAATAATCTGATGGAAGAAGTATATCCATCTAAAACATCAGGATTAAAATTTCTCAAAGATGATATTTGCTCATCCACTGAATCAAATACGGATATCTGATTTGGGCTGAAAATCCTTAATTTTTGAAACCACTGTGGTTTTTGGAAATGGTTTGGATCGCCAAAGACCACCCATTTACTTCTTAATTTTAAACCATTCTCAATATGTGATCTAAGATTTACAGCTTTACTAAAATCATTAGCGTATGAATCATACACCACTTTAGTCGGTATTCCTGTAGAACCACTTGTTTCTGTAACATGACACTTATTAAGGTCAATGCCTTTTGCAAGCATTGAACCAAGGCTATTTTGTCTTAATTCTTCCTTGGTGGTGAAGGGTATTTTATAAAGATCTTCGGTTGTCTTGATATCATCAGGTCTTATCTCTGCATCACGGAACTTTCGATGGTAAAATTCAGTATTTTCATAAGCATGTTTTACCATTGCACGTAATTTTCTATTCTGTAATTCTTCTAATTCAGAAGGTTTAAGCCACTGATTCTTGCGAACTTGATGAAGCAATCGCAGTTTATTCAAAGAACCCATTTTTATTCTCCACCAACGTTAAAACAATTAACAAACTTTTTCAATCCAATTTGAATCTCAATCGAAGGTTCATACTCAATTAATTCCTTGGAAAGGGAAACATTTGCAAGCGTATTTTCAGTATCACCCTTCTGTTTATTGGCATAATGGATGTCGGAAATTGAGCCCGTGATTAATCGAAGATTTTCTATTAAATCATTAACACTGATTCTGTTTCCACTTCCAATGTTTAAAGCCTTGCCATGTGTTTTTGAGATATTCAATAATTTCTTATTCGCCTCGACAACATCATCAATATAAGTAAAATCCCTCGTCTGCTCCCCATCACCGAATACTGTTATAGGCTCATTTGCAAGCATTTTCTTAGTAAAGATGGAGATTGCGAGATCAGGCCTCATACGTGGCCCATATACTGTGAAATAGCGCAGAGAGGTCGTAGGCAAGCCATATACTTCATAGAAAACTCGGCAGTAGTGTTCTGCTGCCAGCTTACTGACTCCGTATGGGGAAACAGGCTCTGTTGGATGCTGTTCGTCAAATGGCAGATATTTCACTTTTCCATAAACGGATGAAGAGGAAGCGTTAATCACTTTTTTCACGTCTGCTTCTAGGGAGGATTTCAGTACATTCAAGGTGCCTACGACGTTAATGTTGTTGGGTTTGAAGGGGTCTTCAACAGAGATACGCACTCCTGCCTGTGCTGCTTCGTGATAGACATAATCAACGGTGCTGTCAATGATCTCTTTCATTGAATCCAGGTCTGTGACGTCTGCATTGATAAAAGTGGCATCACCGCTTGCAAGTACGATGTCTGTGTTCTTTTTCTTGATATCAACACTGTAGTATGGATCAAGGTTATCCACAATGACGATCTCATGACCATCCTTTGCGAGACTCTCTGCAATGTGTGATCCGATGAAACCAGCCCCACCCGTAACAACTATTTTTGACAATTAGATCAACTCTTCGTACAATTGTATTGTTTTCTTGACCGTATCGGTCCAGGAATAGTTCTCTACAACATTTTCCCTTCCGTTTTCCCCTAGAATTCTCGCAATGCTGGTATCGGATAGGATCTCGGAGATACCTTGCACCAGGGAGTCAACATCTCTTAAGGAAACAAGTATTCCGCTGCCATCAACAATATCTACCAGCTGGGGAAGACGGGTACACACTACAGGAATACCGCAGGCCATTGCTTCTAGAATAGTGCGTGGGACTCCTTCTTCCAGACTCGGAAGGACAAACAGTGATGAGCTCTGATATAGGCTTACAATCTCTGAATTCGGGATGAAATCCTTCAGGGTTACATCCTGATTCAGACCTAGTTGATTTATTTTTAAAACTATCCTGTCTTTATCCGGTCCTCTTCCAACCATAGTTAGATGAATCCCCGGATATCTTGATTTCAATATCTGGAAGGCGTCTATAAGGTAATCAACACCCTTCCCTTTTGCATACCTGCCAATCCATAAGAGTCTTCTTTTATCGTAGCATGGCGAATCAGCGGGAACAAAGTGATCTGTGTTTATCCCGTTATGGATAACAGAGATCTTGTTATCTTTTATTCCCATACTCACAAGTTCTCTTTTCTCGGTGTCTGTATAGCAGATAATCCGGTCTGCTGCTGAGTAGGTAAATCTTGTACCCGTTAGGTTGTAGAAGTCCTGGAGCCATTTGGGAGCGGTCTGGGAATTTAAGCCGTGGTTTGTAACCACAAGTGGAGAAGAACCCAATTCATTAACGAGTGCACAAAGGTTAGTTGAAAAGAAAAGATGAGAGTGAGCATGGATTATATCGAAGTTGCGTCTGTTGTTCCATAATTCAAAGAGCATATCAGGAGTTATGGAGTTACCAAGGAGTTTCATCAGTGGTTTAAAAGTGCGGGAGTTATAGCCGGATTCGGATGAAGCGTTTCCATTGAATTCTGCACAGGTGTAAACTGTTACATCATGTCCCATTGCAGCCTGCATTCTTGACATTTCATGTGCATGCAATCCTACACCACCAACTACATTGGGATACAGGTCTGCTGCAACACGTAATATTTTCACTGACGACACCTTTAGTTTTTGATCAAATTAAATTTGTGATTTTAAGTCCTTTATATGAGAAGCCACGGAGTTCAATATCAATCCGCTGAACATCCCAAAAATCCCTATCAATGCAGATGTCATAGCCATTAAAGATGTTCCGATTGCAAAGTTTCCAGTTGCTTGGAAAATAAAAAGAGTCCTGAAAGCAAGAATTAAACCGAGCATCAGAAGAATGAAACCTGGTACTCCAAAATATAACAATGGATGCCTTTTTTCAAACTGATTGATAATGGTCCCAAGCACACTCATCCCATGCTTCACCGGATTGAACGTTGACCCCTCCACATCATACCGACAGGTTATCGGCACTTCAGTGATCTTGAAGCCGGCTGCGCTTGCATCGGCCACCATCTCGGACTCCACGCCCATGCCGGCATTGTTGAAACGGAAGGCGGGGAAGGTTTCTTTGGAGAAGGCGCGGAAGCCGCTCTGGGAGTCGTTTAGCTTGACATTGGCCGTCATGTTGGTGGCGAAGGTAAGGATTTCCTGACCTATACGGCGATATCTTGGCACTTTCAGGCTGTGGCCTTTAAGAAAACGGGCACCATTGACCATATCGGCTTCCTTCCAGAGGATGGGCTCCAGAAGCCTGGGAATCTCATCGGGATTATGCTGGCCGTCGGCATCCAGAGTCACAAGGATGTCCACCTTTCTGTCCATCGCCCATTTAAAAGCAGTGCGAAGAGCAGCACCCTTGCCTGCGTTTATCTCATGGCGCAGCACAGTGGCACCCATAAGCCTGGCCACATGGGAAGTGCAGTCGGCACTGCCATCATCAATGACAAGCACCTCGTCCACATGCTGCCGTGCACGGGCTATGACACTACCTATGGCTATCTCCTCATTGTACGCAGGAATCACTGCAACAATGGTCATATTTCACACCCCTGCACAATGTACAGGGATGCAGATACACGATTTCCGGATGCTCTTCCCCCATGTTCCACAATACGCATAACAACCGAAAAATGTATTCTCTGTAATGTAATATAAATCTTTCGAAAATAATATTGAAATAGATATTATAAATAGTAATTAATTAAAAATTTCTGAACAACGAAGCTTCACCGAAACCCGAAATATTCAATTCTCTAAAATAATTATATTATTACTTAATAAAGATGATTCCTGATACAGAATCATGAACTTCCTTACAAGAAAATAAAAAAAGCAAGTGATAAACTTTCAGTTCTTTATGCACACATCTGAGAAATTTATCCCTCAGGCAGTCACCAGCACCTGCACTCACTGCTGCGCTATAGAATACAGACGGTACTTGCCGCAGTACTCCCATTCATGAGATTGCGTGCATGTAAAAGATTGAGAGTCTGCATATTTGCATTTTTGGTAGAATTTACACTTCATGTCAGCAACTACTCCTGCTTTAGCATATGTATATAGCAAAATAGTATATAATTTAATACTATAAATAACTCTCTTTCAACAGCAGTCACCGAAAAAAAAGCACAGAGAACGCAGACAAAAATCTGAAATGTAAATAAACTTTCTTTTCCCTTGCACAGCTTTCACGGCTCAGCCTTAAAAGGATCGTATCTCAACCCGAAACCCAGGTACCTCAGGGACAAAAAGGACATCATCACCACAAGCACAAATAATAGCACTCCGAATATAGATGTAATAATATAATACAGAATACCTGTTTGCGACAATGTGGAAGTCATAAACGGATAGAGGCTGAAAGGCTCATTATACAAAGGATACAGATATGTTATAACACCCTTATCCATATCATCAAGAATCAAATGTAAAAAAGAAGAAGCCAGGGCAAATACACCCACCGCCAGAGCTTTATTCCACTGCCTGTACAACACCATGCCGGGTATTATTCCACCTATGAATGCGATACCTGCAAAGACAAATGAATGTGTGGGCACAGACCCTATGCTGCAGTGGTCACCTCTGGAACCATACAGAATCATATTAAATACAGCAGATATATCCGGAAAAAGCGAGAAAAAACTACCTGTGGCAAACAATACCAAGAAATACCACCAGTCGCTGCGCTGAATCTTGCCTTTGCGAAAAGCCTTGGCAAACCCATATATAGCGACAGGAAACAACAGCAATACAAAGAATATAAGATGTCCGGCTGGATAAGGCATATAATAAGATAATAATAGAAATATTTTATAATCCTGTCGCTCAGTTCTAACATGAACGAACAATATTGTACACAACACTGCCGTTCAATCAAACATCATCTGTTAACTCTCACTCTCAGCAGCCCGTACATCCGAAGAAGAAGATATAACCCCATCAACTCTGTCACACACCCTGACAGCCCGTGCTGCAAGAGGCCGATATCGCAGCCCAAAGCCCAGATAGTCCAAAGAAACCAGTGTCATCAGCAGTATAGAAGATATAAAAAAAACAATGACTATGCCTGCTATGTTATAATGCATAAAGTTTACTTCGACAAGGTCCACATTCACATAAGAGAAGAGATTCATAGACCTGTTGTAAAGAGGATAAAAGTAAGCAATATTGCCATTGGCCACATCATCCAGTAAAAGATGTGAAAGAGCCGAAGCAAATGCAAACATTCCCAACGCTGCAGCTTTCATCCTGTGCCTGTATATGACAAGACCTGAAAAACCGGCACCAAAAAAAGCCAAACTGCAAAAAAACAGCGAATGGGTAGGTATAGGTCCCGCATTTAAATGTTCGAGAGTGCCATACAACAAATAGTTCCACACAGCAGGTATATCCGGCAGCAATGCACAAAACGAACCAATCGCAAGCAGTAACATCAGATGCCACCAATCGGTCCAGTGCACACCTTCACATCTTGCAGTCTTCACAAAACCATACAGAGCTGGCATACACAAGCACAGCACAAAGAACAACACATGGACGATCGGGTAAGGCATGCACTATAAATTTGATTTGAACATTTATGAATTTTATCTCTCAGTTCTTTCCGTATTAACAGCATGTTCAAGAGGTTCATATCCAAACCCAAAACCCAGATAGTTCAAAGCCATAAGCGCCATGAAAAGCACGCAGAAGATGAAAAAAACCGACACAATACCCGCCAGGTTGTAATACAGGAAATCCACCCGGGAAAAGCGCACATTTACATAAGCGAACACACTCACAGGTTCGTTATAGAAAGGATACAGATATGTCAGCCCTCCCTCTGCAATATCATCCAGCAGCAGATGGGAAAGAAAGGCAGTCTCTGAGAACATACCCAGACCCAGTGCTTTGTCACGCTCTTTATAAGCCAGCAAACCTGCAACTGAAGCCACACAAAAAGCAACTGAACCAAACACCAGCGAATGAGTGGGCACAGGTCCGGCCATTGCATGCTTAAGATTGCCATACAGGAAATAATTCCATACAGCCGGTATATCCGGCAGCAGTGAACAAAAAGCGCCCGCCAGTATCAGCAACATTAGATGGTACCAATCCTTGCTTTTCAATCTACCTTCCTGAGCAGATTGCAGGAATCCATAAAGACCAGGCAAGGAAATACAGAACACAAAGAACATGATATGTACAATGGGATATGGCATTGTATTATTAATATATAATTAATTTATATATAATTAATCGGTGAAAGCTCATTTTTAGTGCAGCACACAATGAAAAAATGTACCAATTACAGCAATCCAATATGATCCCTGACAGCTATGCATGCCAATATTCTCTATGTTCAAAATATGCTGTTGCTTCCTTAAAAAAGGATTTGGAAGATCATTTTTTATGTTTGTGCTTTTCCAGAACTTTTTTATATGCCTCTCTCCCGGAAATTTCACCCATTGTATAGAACATCCGAACTTCAGTTCCAAAGTTAGCGATTATGTTTTCCATCCGTTTGAAACTTTCTTTTACCTTTTGCGGAGCTGTTCCATGATCTCCTGATACATTCGATTCAAAATACTCAGCCACTATGCCATCAATCATCCCCTTGGGATGCCATTGTTGTGGTGTTTTGGGCAGCATGCCTGTGGACTCCTGATACAGAGCAAGTGCCTCAGATAAGTGTCCTTCCCCGAAAAGACAAAGAAGCATACCAGCTATTGCTTCCAGGTCAAGAGGATTGTCTTTTCTGAGTTTATCATAGATTGAAACAGCCTCTGTTAAACTTCCATTAAGAACAAGTATCATACCCTTGGCATGCAGTGCCTGTGAGTCAGCCGGAGATATTGCAAGCACTTTATCCAGATATTTAAGTGCATCGTCATTCCTGCCCACAATTTCCATCACCATTGCCATCTGAAGTAAACTTGTCTTCGCGTCATCCACCTGCAACAGTACAGCCTCAGCAAAACCGATACCCCTTTCAGTAAGACCTTGTTCATGATAAGCAGCGACTATCTGGATCATTTTTTCAACAGATGGCTCCTTTTTGAATTGCTCTTTGAGTTTATCAATATTCTCAGGGATATTGTGCATTTGATTCATAAAGACCACCAGTTAAACATAGACGTGCAAAAAATAAAATCTTTCTAGTTCTCTGAAGGAATCAGTCTGAGCAGATATTCATATAAAGATTTATGATCATCTAATACAATATCAGCCGCACTTAATCTCGATGGCGGCACATAGGTAGGCACACCCACACAAAAAAGACCTGCTCTTTTGGCAGATTCCACTCCCATGGGAGCATTCTCTATGACTATACATTCCTCTTTTCTCATACCCAGCAATTCCACTGCCTTAAGATATGGATCAGGAAAAGGTTTTCCATAACATACATCTTCACTGCACACGAATATATCAAATATATCCGCAAAGAAACTGTCAGTAATTTTTTTTACTGTACACCGGTCCGAACCTGTAACAACAGCAAGCGAAAAATGTTTTTTGAGACTGCTGAGGCAATCAAACATACCCTCAAAGGGATATACACGTGCATTTGCACTGAAAAACTCTACTTTTCTCCTTTTGATTTCTTCATATAGATAAGGCTGAACTTCCTTCCCTGCTTTTCCAAACAGCCACTGTATACCCTGTATGTGATTTGCACCTTCTATTTCATAGATTTCTTCTCTTGAAATGTCAGCACCAATCTCTCTTGAAACCGCTAGCCATGCATCAGCATGTGATGGCATGGAATCTACCAGCACACCGTCCATATCAAAAATTATGGATCTAAGCATGATGACAGAACCTGCTTCAACAGGTATAAAACTTATGTTTGGCCGCAGCAGATGTAGAAATACAGTTAACCATTTTTATAATACATTAAGGGTGATCACCTGGTATATTTTGCTCTTTCCATACCACTTATTATAAACCATAATCTCCTATTCAGTAGTAAATCAAATAGAATATGGAATCGATTATATGCTTACAAAATGTGGTCTATCAGAGGAATTACCTGTAGAGGAATATCTCATTGCAAAAGAGCCATACTACATGCCTGTGGGAAACGAAATAGATATCTTCATGTCAGCTTACAGGAATAAATTACCTGTAAACCTTAAAGGCCCGACTGGTTGTGGAAAGACCCGTTTCATGGAGTATATGGCATACAAACTAAAACGTCCCCTGATAACCGTTGCCTGTCATGAAGATCTGACAGCCACAGATCTTGTGGGAAGGTTTTTGATAAAGGGAGAATCTGTGGAATGGAGTGATGGTCCACTTACAAAAGCTGTGAAGTCTGGTGCCATATGTTACCTGGACGAGGTTGTGGAAGCCCGCAAAGACACAATAGTTGTGATACATCCCCTGACTGATGACCGGCGTATCATGCCTGTCGATAAGCTGGGAGTGATTCTCAAAGCTCCCCCCGAATTCATGTTATGCATCTCCTATAACCCTGGATACCAGAGTGTTGTAAAAGACCTAAAACAGAGCACACGTCAGCGATTTGTGGCTATAGATTTTGATTATCCGCCTTCCGGACTTGAAATTAAGATCGTGGCCCATGAAAGCGGAGTGGATGAGCAAATGGCTGGATTTCTGGTAGACATCGCCCACCGCATAAGGAACTTCAAACAACATGGCCTGGAAGAGGGAGTGAGCACACGTCTGCTCATATATGCGGGGAAGCTCATAAAAGATGGCATAAATCCAAAAGAGGCATGCAGTATAGCTATGGTAAGGCCTATAACTGACAACACAGATCTACAAAAAAGCATTGATGAGATAATATCAACTATCATGGAGTAAACGATAGTAATGCAAGAAAACGGCGAAGAGATGTCTCTTTTCCAGAAAGAACTTACTGATACAATCAGATCATATTTTCGCAATCTTGACCATGATGATTTGCCTTTGATAGTGCAGAAATTCACAAATATACCTGTAGAGAGCATAAGGTATATTCTAAATAGCGGAAAAGCGATCTCCGGCAAAGGCAGAAGAGTCAGCACAGCATATCTTAAAACTGTTCCCACCCTTTATTTACTGCTTTCAAAAGAGGAGTTCAGAAAATGGAACCTGCTGCTAAACAAAATATCATTTCTGAGTAATTCTTCTTTAGAAGGGTTCATTGAAGCTTCTCACACCATTGTTCAGAAAGGTGATTTTTCTCTTTTAGAGAGATGGTCTGAACTGGGAATATCCATAGGATCAAAGAACAAAGGACTTGCTATACCGTATTTTGGCAATACTGCTGAAGTAGTTGTTTCGGCTGATTTCGGATACTTTCAAGAGCTTATCGATATGGGCATAAAATTGTCAGGTTCGAATTTAAGAGTAACTGAAACATATTTCAGAAATCTTAAAGGTCTTTTATCTCTTCTGTCACCTCCTGAATTTCATGAATTTATGGATATCATTGAAAAAATAATGAAAAAAGACTGGAGAACTGCAGTGGAAATGCTTAATACCTCCAGGGAAACTTTTGCAATGATAGAACCTCAGACTAGACATTTGATGCTAACTGCTTTAAGCTCTGTTGAGAGGTTTCCTGTAACTCTGAGTCTGGCATTATTCAATAAATCACCCCTTGCTCTGTCCAGCCTGAATGATAAAGAATTTAAAAAATGGTTATTTCTGATAGAAAACATTGCCACTCTTAACTTAGATGTTGCCGTATCCTTTGCACACCGAAGCCCAAGGATACTTGACTTAGTTTCCATTGAGGAGATAAAGACATGGGTAGAGAAAGGCATAACCCTCATATCTGAGGACAAAACAGCAGCAAAAGCTTTCATCGACTATAGTTTCAAAGGACTTGAAAAGCATATAAGGGATACTGATCCTGAAAAAAGAGCTTTTATTCTTGATGTGGGAGCTGAACTGGCCCTCGTCAATCCTGCCTGTGTGGAAAATTACTTCAAGTACGCACCTGATATGCTGCAGCTGTTAAATCACCAGAATTTCATGGAATGGCTGACCATAGGAAAAAAAATAGCACAGCAAAGTTCTAATCTTGGGTCCGGATATTGCAGTCATTCTGCAACAGCTTTCAGGAAGATTCCTCCTGCTTACCATGGCGAAATATTCTCCACAGGTCACATGCTACTGGAAATTGATTGGCTGCTGGCAGGTCTTTTCTTTGAAAGCCTGCAGGAAGTGGTGGATAAGATAGAACCTCAGGATATCAGAAAGTGGGCTGGCACAGGTCTTAAGGTATATGAAAAAGATAAAAAAATTGCAGTCGATTACTTTGCCTTCTCTCCGTCTTTACTGGAAGAACTGGATGTAAAGGAACTTGAAGAATGGGCCCTTAAAGGCATAAGTATTTTTAACGATAATGCTATTCGTGGACGACCTTACTTTTCTCTTAAGTCCAAAAGTTCCACGGATATGGTAGAAGAGCTTAAAGGTGGTGTTGCCCTGAAAAAAGTGGCAAATATTCTCAGGTATTTTGCCGTGGGTCTTTCAGGTGTGGACTTCAGTATCCGGTCAAAACATGTTCTTCCTGTGGCTGAGGGACTTGATATAATAAACCCCATTATTGCCGGTAATGTAATTTATCTTGAGCCGAAGGTAAAGAAATATGGGAATTTTGATGATAACTTTAATATCTATAAACTTAGTGTGATGCATGAAGTAGGACATGTGCAGTTTAGCACTACAGAAGTAGCTACTCAGAAAGTAGCTCCTTTGCTTAAAAAAATGGGGATGTTCTTTTACAGCTCTGAGGAAATGCTGAATATATCGCATATCTTTTCTGTGTTTCCGAATTATCTTCTTGCAGTGGACCTGATGGGAATAATAGAAGATGCAAGAACAGAATATATGATATTTGAAACCTACAGAGGACTGAGAGAAAATTTCAAGAATACAAGAACTAAGCTGCTGCATGCCAGAGTTATACCTGAAACTGACCTTGAAAGATTTATGGAAGCTTTACTGTGGCTTTCTGTCGACAATGAACCTGATTTTGAAATGAAAGGAAAATTAAAGCGTGCCATTGATAGCAGCAGAGAAATAATACATAAAGTGCTGCATCCACATTCTGCCACCACGGATTCTTTGGATGCGGCATTTGAAATTTATGCATTGCTGGAAGAATTTTACGGCCCTCTGAAAAACCGTCAATACACACCAATAAAAAATCTTGAATATAGAGGCATTGGTATTTCTGCATTGACCCATGAAGCAGCTTTTTCCAAAGACTCCTATGAGCATATGCTTGCAAGATTTGTACCTCAGTCCCAAGAAAGTATTGAGGAAGAAAGGAAAGAAGAAAAACCAGACGAAAGATTCGAGGAACAAAACTATGCCATTGCGAATAACTGGAATGTGCGTGAGAGATTCAGATATGATGAGTGGGATACTGTGATCAGTGATTACAAATCGGGATGGTGCATTGTGAAAGAAATTGAACCGCAGGGAGATGCGGACGATTACTATGAAGAAGCTGTAAAACGCTACAGCAATGAAATATCCCTTATCAGAAGGATTTTCAGCACTATGAAACCAGAAGTTTTCCATAAGCTGAAAAGACAGACAGACGGTACGGAAATCGATATGGATGAATTCATAGAAGCCCTTATGCAGAAAAGATGCGGCATGAATCTTGATGATCGTTTTTATCTCAGATGGGATAAAAGAGAGAGAGATGTAGCAACTCTTTTTCTTGTAGATGTCAGTGCTTCCACCTCCAAAAAATTGAGTGTCGCAGGTCAGAGTATAATAGATGTGGAAAAAGATTCATTGATAATTATGAGCCAGGCACTGGAAAGTATTGGGGATAAATATGCCATCTATGCTTTTTCAGGTCACACACGTAATGATGTGCATTACTACATTATAAAGGAATTTAATGAAGAACTTTCAGATATAGTAGCCTGCAGGATAAGCCAGCTGGAACCGGTAGCCAATACAAGACTTGGACCTGCCATCAGACATTCTATTGCAAAACTGCAACAGATACAGGCAAAGACAAAAATGATAGTATTGCTCTCAGATGGAGAGCCGTATGATACCTGTCACGGGGAAGGAGCATATGAAGGAAGCCTGGCAGAAGAAGATACAAAGATAGCTATCCAGGAAGGATATGCAAAGAACATCCATTTTTTCTGTATAACAGTTGATAAAAATCCAGGTAGCTATTTAGATAAAATTTTCTCGAATGTAGGTTATACTATAATTGACGATGCACAAATGCTTCCTGCAAGACTTCCGGCGTTGTATAAGAAACTTACTACCTGAGTGTTATAATGTTACATCTAGAATAAAATATCAGGGAAATTCTTAGGATGATATACAAAAAACAATAATGGAATGAAAAGATAGTAAGCATCAGATTACTTTTTAAACTTAGATGTCCTTATTAAGTGCATATTGAACTTAATATATAAAAGGAGTATAATATGATAGGTTACCTGGCAGGAACCCTTACAACTCTTGCATTTGCACCCCAACTTCTGAAAGCCTTCAAGACAAAATCTACAAAAGACATATCGTTATTGATGCTTTTATGTTCCACCACAGGTATGACTCTATGGTTGTACCATGGATTACTTATCAAAGATCTGGCTTTGGTATTAGCAAATTCTGTTTCATTAACACTGGCTTCTACTTTACTTGTATACAAACTGAAGAAAGATTATCTGGAATTAAAGAAAGAACCAGTATCACCCAGTGATAATACAATCAGAGCATAGATAAGTAAATAATATAATTTAAAAAAAACGAAGTGATTGTACAGATGTAATTCACTTCAAATGTAATTCGCTTGAAAATATATTTGTTTAGTATCTTTTTGGAGGCCTGTGTTCCTGGTAGCATTCCCTGCAGTATACTGGCCTGTCACCGGATGGTACAAATGGCACTTCAGTTTCATGACCACAATCTGCACAGGTCGCTTTATGCATTTCTCTTGGACCACTTGGCCTAAATCCGCCACTACTTCCTCTTGAACCGCCACTGCCACCGGATCTAAATCCACCGCTTCTGCCTCTTGAGCCACCATTTCCGCCGGACCTGAATCCGCCACTTCCGCCTCTTCTGTTGTTGTTCATATTTCGAAATCCTTTTTTGTTTTATTTATATTTTGTTTAAGCAATTTAGTCTCAGCATGCCGAGATAGAGAATTTGTGCATGACCTCGTCAAACGGGCACATAAATATTTGATTTGCAAAATTCTTGATCAATACAACCATTCTCTGCTTTCAGTCAATTAACCTAAAAGAAGCAAACAGAAACGGTATTACCTTTTCTTTACTCGCCAAGTAAGCTAACTGCATGTGAGAGTGGAGTTTTAAATATAAATAGTTGTTGCTTTTATTTAACAGCAATTTTGAAGTACACAAAAGCTTTGTTTATTACATCAGTCAATAATTTGCAGGTTTGTCTCTTCACCTCTGGAATTAAAGCATTTCCAGCTTTGAAGGTCATAGGGAAATCCTACAATTATATGACAACTCCCTGTTTTCCCAAACATTTGCAAATCCTCATTTGATGGTTTTATAATTCCTGTCGGATGACTGTGGACAGAACCTGCTGCAGCAATATTAGGCATCATGAACAGACTGAGTGAAGCACTACTTTCTCCGGACTCAGTACCCGGCAGGAGCAGCACTTCAGTAATGATACCCTCCTCAGCCTGAAGCAAGCCTGCAAATTCATTTGGATGAGATGATTTACTCACTTCTAAAATAAATCTAAGGGTATCCCTTGCAATACCTTTTATTTTTTTCATATATAAAAGATGCAAAGTATTGTATATAGATATTGAGGAAAAATATTAAGATTGAATATCAAGATTGCAATAAGGCAACAATGGAACCCAAAAAACTCCAGTCATACAGGCCCACAATTATGTTGTTTATAGTGAGGATTAAGCCAAGTAATGTCACTGAGGATTTTAATCCTTCTTTCAGATAAGGTGCCATTTCATGCCTGCAATTGTCCAGTATGCGGAAATTGAGCACAAGTAACGCCACAAACAATAGCTTAAGCAGTGCCAGCCCATAAATTCCAAAGCTTAGAATAAAGGGTTTGAGAAAGATATTGCCTTCATGTCCTTTAGGCAAAGCATACGCTGTACTCAGCAGATCACCTATAACATAAAAAAGAAGGATCAGACGGGCATCCCATAAAATGCTTCTCATTGAAGAATTAATGTGTCCACTGATAGCGTACCACCTATTTACATCAATGATAATCCCCTATAAATATTTATCTATATTCAAGTGAATAATATAGAAAAAAAGCTATAATAAAATGAATGCTCCTGAAGTAATCCAAAATCCCATTCAATTGCGTCAAAATAAATAAAATAGGAGGATCTTGAATTTTACATCGTTATGAATCTCATATTTTAGGGCAACTGGATCAGATCACCCCATGATAATGGAAAAATGAATAGTATGCAAGCGCTGTTATGGCCATTGTTATCAGCATTATGACTATATTAGTCAGTTCTGTTTCGTGTCCGTATTGTTCTATCATGGTTGATCATGATAATATAGTGAAACATGCTATTTAAAAGTATCCCTTATTTATAACGATTAATAATTTCCATTATTTTTTATGTAACTTTGAGTGTTTATAACTTGTCATGTTTATTATGTATAAAAAAGTAAAATAATGCCTTGCTCTTTAATATCGGCAGATTTTTAGCCTTTCCCGAATACAGTAACATTTAGTAAAACCGATAGCTATAAAAAAATAATGGAGTAATCACATTGCAGCAAACAAGTACAACACTTATGGAACTTTTATCCAGAGATAGATTTTCAGCACATTGTAAAATGGAATTACTTGAAGTTCGTGCTGGCTATGCAAAAGGTCGTATGTTAATAACAAATGAGCATCTTAATGCCTTTGGAACTGTCCACGGAGGAGCTATATTCACACTTGCAGATCTCGTTTTTGGAAGTGCTGCAAATGCTCACGGAAGAGTGGCAATGGCTATAAATTGCTCCATAGCTTTTGTGAAAGCAGCCAGAAAAGGATATTTGACAGCAGAAGCCAGGGAAGTATCCATAGGTCATAAACTGGCAACTTATATAGTCAGCATAACCGATGAAGAAAATGATGTAATAGCAACTTTCCAGGGTACAGTCTACAGAAAAAATGAA
Source organism: Methanomethylovorans sp. (assembly GCA_014361205.1). Taxonomy (GTDB): domain Archaea; phylum Halobacteriota; class Methanosarcinia; order Methanosarcinales; family Methanosarcinaceae; genus Methanomethylovorans. The sequence continues at coordinate 16,763 of JACIVZ010000031.1, forward strand.
ACTATAGAAGGAATTATTGACTAAAAAGAGCTGACATCGGCTGTAAACTTTTATGTGTATCTCTACACATATCAAAACTATCTCAGTTCTCGGGGCTGTTTCTTTTCAGGAAGTACCGGCAGAGGCATAGTGTTTACAAGGAGTGGACTCTCCACTTCCTTTGCACGTTCAAGTAAGAGTTCTTTTCCTTTTTGTGTTATTGCAAACAAAGGCACTGCTGTACCTACCTGAGCAATTGGTTTTATCAGTTCTCTTAAGTTTTTGGATGCACACGCCGTTACAATGTCAACATGCTTCAGAAGTTCACAAGTATTTTCCCTGCTAAGACCTGTTGTATGAGCAGCTATTATATAAATATCCAGATTATGTGCACTTTCAAGTTCCCTGATCCTTGAAGCTGTCATAGCATCTATGACAGATACTGCTATTTTCCTGTGACCCATTTGTGCAGCTTTTTTTACACCTTTGACCGGATCGATGCCTGCATGCTGAGGATCAAGAACTATACCATTGCGCTGTTCAATGCCAGCTATAACTTCAGGAATAGGTTCTGTCTCCACAAGTCCGGAAATCCTTGCACCCATTCCCTGAACCAGCTTTGGATTTGCAGTAATGACAGTTCCCGCACCATCACATACAGTGACAGTGGCATCAAGTAAACCTCTGCTAAGACCTGTCATCATCACTTCAGATGCACCAAAACCCACGAAAACATCCATTTCAAGTTTCCTTTGAGCAGTGAATAAGCCAAAATCACGAATACGGAACTCCATATTTTTCCGAACTTCCTCTGATGTGATTTGTTTGACTCCCCTGGCTTTTTCAAAGAGAGGACACCATTGAAGTTGAGGTTCACCAACTTCAACAACTTTGCCGTCTTTTACCACAACCCTTGTCATTCCAAGTATTTCCATAACATGTGGCATTATATCACCTATATGCAGCAGTTAAAAAACAGAACATTGCCTCAAAGGGCATTACGCCTGTCAATTACCTTCTTGGACTTGCCCTCTGTACGGGGGATAGAACCTTTTTCAACAAGCTCTACATTAGTACGTATGCTTAGAACGCTCTGAAGCTCGTTTTCCACGTGCCGTTGCACAGCTGCCAGGTCACGCAGCTCCCCTGTAAAAGCATTGTCAGCAAGTTCGACCTTTACAGTAATCTCATCAAGCATCTTTTTATTTCTGTCCAGAATTACCTGAAAATGTTCCGTTATCTCAGGAATCTTCACTATCACATCCTCTATCTGTGAGGGGAAGACATTAATACCTCTGACAATAAGCATGTCATCAGCTCTGCCCAGCAATCTTGATATTTTGACAGTCGTACGCCCGCATGCACATTCGCTTTCCAGCAAACGTGTGATGTCACCGGTCCTGTATCGGATAATGGGAAGAGCCTCCTTGGTAAGGGATGTCAGCACAAGCTCACCTTTTTCTCCTTCAGCCACCTGTTCCCCATCCTGATCAAGTACCTCAACGTAGAAATGGTCACTCCAGATGTGCAATCCATCCTGTTCCTCACATTCAAAAGCAACGCCTGGACCCATGAGCTCAGAAAGACCATAAGAATCATAGGCTTTTATGTTGAGTGTGTTTTCAAGCTGCCTTCGGGTATTGGAAGACCACGGTTCTGCACCAAAACATCCTACCCGCAAAGATAATTTATCAACTATATCCATTTCAATGGCTGTCTCAGCAAGATATAGTGCATAGGAAGGAGTACAGTGTATGGCAGTCACACCAAAATCCATCATCATCTCAAGCTGGCGTGCAGTGTTACCTGTACCGCTTGGAACTGTCATTGCGCCTATTTTCTCCACACCGTAGTGAAAACCAAGTCCTCCTGTAAAAAGACCATAATTTACTGCATTTTGGAACACATCGTCTTTTCCAAGACCGACCATTGTTAGATTACGAGCCATCAGATCTGACCATGTTTCCAGATCATTCTTTGTGTATCCTACAACAGTTGGTTTACCGCTTGTCCCGGAAGATGCATGGATGCGCACAATTTCGCTTTTCGGAACAGCAAACAGACCAAATGGGTAGTTGTCTCTTAAGTCAGTCTTGCGGGTAAACGGAAGACGCTTCAGATCATCAAGAGATCGTATATCATCCGGACAAGCACCTGCTTCCCTGAACTTACGAGCATAGAAAGGAACATTGTTATAAGTCGCAGCCACAGTCTTTTTTAACCGCGTGAGCTGTAATTGCTTAAGTTCATCGTGATCCATGGTTTCATATTTTGGCTGCCAGTATTTCATGTAACTATCTCCTAAATGTCCATTCCTCATGGATTTTCACATTTATATTGTTTACTGTAATCCTTTAGTTTCAACATTAGGAAAATAATAGCTGTAAACAGCTCATTATAAAATTTCAGACATTTTACTATGTTCACCATATCATGTACATACTATTTTCTATCATGTACAGAATTTGTTTTTTTATGCCATAATACTTACATGCTTGTGCACATTACTATTATAATAAAAACGGGATAATATGAATTTCTACGAAAAACGGTTACTCAGATTCATCGTTCTTTTTTCTATTGTATTGTCCATATTATATGTTTGTCCAGTATCCTGCAGCTGGGACCAGACAATCACAGAAATAGACGTTACATATGAAGTCTCACCTGACGGTAAGAACATACATGTACTCAGACAGATTTCATTTGAAAATAAAGATGAGGACACCAAGTTCTGGAGAGGCTACTATTCCAACTTTAATTATTACTTGCCGGCAAATGCAAAAAACATCTGTGCCTACGAGAAAGAAAAGGGCAACAGGCTGAGCTGGAAGTTTATGCCTGATGGGTACTATTGTTTCAACCTTGATAAAAAAGTGTGGTATGGAAATAAGTATGTTTTTTTCATAGAATATGATCTACCATGCAATATTAACACAGCAGTATTCAATATAGTAGAATACGGCAACAGAACCACGGTAATAGTAAGAACACCTCAGTCCTTTGAAACTGATATTGAAAGAAAAGATTATCAAATGCTTGAAAAGGGAGAATATAATGAATTTGTTTTCCCAAAAGGAGCTAACTGGCAAAATCCATGTCAGGTAATATGCGTAAATCATACAGAGATGAGGGAGATAAAAAGTATTGCAAACCTCAGCGAAAAAGATGTACAGGTGACTGTCAGGTTCTGGAAAGGAGAAGATGCGTGGGGCACACGTATATTAAATACAACAATACAAAGTCTGCTGTTGCTTGAGGATGTCACTGGTATCCCGTATCCTGTTTCCTATAATATTACTGTAATACAGGCAAGCATAAAAGATACACAGGGATATGGAGGCTTCAATCAGGGGAGCAAAGGTATATATCTTTTACATACTTCCAGTGATGCTATCCTGATACATGAACTTGCTCACTATTGGACAAGAGAATGCCATTATTCCCATATATGGCTGGACGAGGGACATGCAGATCTGTATACATATCTTGTCCTGAAAAAGACAAAACCTGAGATTGCTGAAAAAAGAAAAAACAGAACGTTAAAAACCTATGAAGAACTGGAAAGAAAATACGACCTTAACCTTTCCTTATGGAAGAGTGCAGAAAGTTTTGATTCTAATAATGCAGAAGCCATACAGTTTGGCTATAGTAAAGCTTTCACCGCTGTTTTTTTGGTTTACGAGGATTTGGGGTTGGAAACAATGAAGACCAGCTGGCAACGTTTGCATGAACTTGACAGAATAGTTGATGAGGATTGTTTCATTAGTATCATAGAAGAAACTTCAGGCAAGAATATAGAATATATGAAGGGTTATCTGTGAGATAAAAATTTAATCCACTTCATTTTACCAACTATTTTATAATCATTTAAGTAATCCAGATATAGATTGTGTTTTTGTATGTGCGGAGTGTCTATGAGTAATGATATTGAGAAGCATGATAATAACCCTTTAATAACAGAAAAGGAAAGAAAGCAGCTGCTTGCAGAATTACATACAAGGCTTTTCTGGGTGGGAGAAGAAATACCTTATTTTGTGGAAATCGACGGAAAAAAGTGCAAACTGCATGAAATGGTATGGGATCTTATCAATAAGGAACATATATCAGGTAAGGATAAAAAGCAAATAGAAAAATACATTGATGTGCTCAAGGAAAAAGAAAAAAAAGATGAATTAGAACTGCAGACTAAAGCAATGTCAATCGAAGAAGCAAAGCAACTGTTCAAAGAGACGGCCGGTTTATTACGTGCAATCATGGATCTAAAAGACATCGAGGAAGGTATAACTAAAGAAAAAGAAAAAGAATTTCACGAAATTTTTTCTGTTCAGCGTACTGAGGAGATACGCAGATGGCTGAATTTTTTAAAAGATGCACGAAAAACATAAATCTAGTGAAATGACAGCTGAAAATTATATATAAAAATTATACATAATTTAGGATATACTGTTAAATAATAAAAATATTAGGAGTATATAATGTGGGGACAGATAGTATATAACTTTGTAAGTTGTATTTATATTTCAGAGGCTTTCTGCTGTTTTTCGACCTTATCAAAGCGTACATAGTAAAGTATTGCTGCAGCTGCATACATTCCACATGTAAGTATAAATGGAAGTCTGTAATTTCCTCCAGCCAGCATATGCCCACCTAAAAATGTCCCCAGGCCCACAAAAATGTAACATGTCATCCATGTAATGCTGTTCATACTGGCTCTCTGCTCCTCGGTGACTATTTCTAGTTTAAAATTATTCAAAACAGGATTTGCCAAGTTCATCAGGGCTGATCTCATTATATAGGCAAATCCTGCCACCCATAGCCAGGAAGTAGATATAAACATTAAAAGGAATGGTATGGACAGCAACTGTACAATTGATGCGACCCTGATCTTGCCGAAGCGTTCAGTAAGTTCAGGCAAGAACAAAAGAGCTATCATCATAAGAATTTCTCCCAGTGAAAATATCAGTCCTATCTCATCTGAGCCAGCGGAAAGTATTACATCAAGATAAACATTAAAATAAGGAAGGGCAAGACCCCATCCCATACCGTAGAAACTGTAAACAATTATCATTTTAAAAACAAGTTCTGATTTCAGGAGGTTTAAAAATACATATGAACCTTTGTGTTGGGAGATGTTATTTCTTTTTTCCTGGATTTTAAACAGGGGCAAAAAAGCAATTATTATTGTCAGAAGGGAAAGAAGCAGAGTTATACGATATACATGCCAACTGCCGATATTAAAAGAAGTGATTTTAGCAAGAACTGCAGGAAAAGTTCCTCCAATGAGATTTCCAGCCATAGTAGCTGCAGTATAGAGTACCTGATACATAGAAAAAAGGTGCATCCTTTCAAAGGGCTTTGAGTTTTCAAGCATGAATGTAGAGCCTGTTACTATGTTAAGTG
>JACIVZ010000032.1 GCA_014361205.1 Methanomethylovorans sp.
TGGAGGCGCTTTCTCTGTTAAGATAATTCTCTATGGAGTCCTCAAAGAGGACTCCTTTATACTCTATAGATTTTTTAGTCATGAGGGGGGCCAAATTTATGGTATTTATAGCTACCGCCCCCCCCCAAAAAAAGGTATGGAGTTAATGAAAAAACGAATAGGTTTTTAAACCGAAGTTCTAATTAGACAATCTCATAATTGCATTGATAAGTACACTAAATAACTATAAACTAAATAATGATTTTGAGTGAAATTAAATTATAGTAGTAAATTAGAGCGCCGAGGGGGAGATTCGAACTCCCGAGGGGCTGAAGCCCCACAAGCTTTCCAGGCTTGCGCCCTACCACTAGACTACCTCGGCATTCCGCTTGTGCCAGCATTTAGGGTAAACATCCACATCCATTATTATTCTTTCGGTGCATGCAACAACTCCACTGTTGGCATTGATTATAGTTTCGGCATCCATCTTTGCCGTAGCTATTGCAACAGCTTCACCTTTTAAAGTAAAAATACATATTTGCTGATTAGATTTTATTTGTGGATCAAAATATAATACTCCAGGCACAGCAAGGTAGGCACCATGACATAGAGCATTTACAGCGCTGTCACGAATTATAATTTGTGGAAGATGAGATAAACCTTCTTCCATAGGTCTCACAACCCTTCGCAGTTCGTCTTCGCAACCATTTTCTTTCCATAATATAAAAGCATCCTTCAACTCCTGCAATGTCACGCTTGTATTTTCCGTAAAAGGACCAGTTTTTGTTCTTATTAATTGCTGCATGTGTGCACTGCAACCTAAAGCAAGACCTATATCATGACATAGCTTTCTGATATATGTGCCAGCCTCACAACCAACTTTAAACAGAACAAGAGGACCTTCGATTTCAAGTAAATCCAGATAGTAAATATTCCTGATACGTATGGAACGCTTTACTGCAGAAATCACTGGTGGCGTCTGGAATATAGGACCTATGAATTCAGCACATACCTTTTTTACAATTATTTCTGGGAGTACACTATGTAATCTCATGAGACATACATATTCTTTTCCAGAAAGGCGCAGGGTGGATATGGTTTTAGTAGCTTTTCCTAACATTATTGGGAGCAATCCAGTGACACCTGGGTCAAGAGAACCAGAATGTCCAGCTTTATCAATTCCCAGGATTAATTTTACCCATGCGGTAACTTCATGGCTTGTAGGACCACGTGGTTTATTGAGATTGATAACTCCCATGCGTAAATGCTGTTCAATGGGGCGCTTATTTGGAGGACATCCATATCGGGAATCAGTATAAATTTTTTTTGCTTTTTGGATAAGTCCTTTTTGATTATTAGCACAAATATTAGATGAATCAGGAGCTTTCAACTGTACCTCCTTTATCAATCAGAGCATCAATGCAGGAAGAGAGAATATGGACAATCTGAAATTGATTCCACCTATTGGAATCTATTACAATATCATAAATTGATAGATCGTTTATATCAATACCATATATCTCTCTATACCTTAAAGATTCTGATGCCTCTCTCTCAAGAGTTTCTTTCATCGCTTTCTGAAAAGATGTTTTTTCACGGCTAACGATTCTCTTTACACGTATTTCTACAGGAGCTTTTAGCCACACTTTCAATGCATGGGGAGCCATGTGCCCTGCAAGTCTTCCCTCTAATATAATATTATCTCTGCTGGCAGCGATTTCTTGTTGTCTTTTGTCTATTTGTACATCTATGGAATCGTCCTTTTCAGCCAAAGCACCGAATTGTGCCAGTGTCAAACCTCTCTCTTTTGCAAGAGTACGAAAAACTTCACCTGCAGATACCATTTCCATACCATAATGCTTAGCAAGTAAATTTGAAACCGTAGTAGTACCGCTTCCTGGTAGGCCACTAATGGTGATAAGCATTATACTCCACCAACATCCAAAGCTTTTCTTATCAATTGACTGACAGCAAGGGACGTAATGAAATACCAGAATATCCAATACTGTATTGGACCCCAAACAGTATCTGTAAGCAGTTTATTTCCCCAGAAAGGGAAGTTGAGAGTGGCAGCTTCATGACCAGATATAAAAAGATATGCCCACATGAACAAAGGTAGTGAAATAATGCTTATGTATGCCATGGGTTTGAATTGTTGTTTGGACATCTCCAACTGATCAGCCATCATCTTTGTTCTCTGTTCTTCAAGCTTTTTCATTAAAGCAGTGTTATTTGCAATTTGAGCTTCTCTGTACTCTTTCTGAAAAACACGCATTGTCTCTTGAGTATTACGCATAAGTTCCCAGTCAATGGTGTACTTCTGAATAAGGGAAGCATAAAGAGCTGTAATAGCAGCCATTATAAACAAAATTAGATGAAAGTTTGATTCACCCACCAGATTAATAAGAGGGTTCATGAAAAAGCCAACTGCATTGCCCAGAGCATCCCTGAAATCCTGACCTAATACCAAGATTCCTATCATCAAGGATAAACCCAGGGCCAACAGCAAATGATCGATTTTTTTCTTAAATTCAGTGGTTACCACGATCAAATCCCCACTTTATTTTCTATATGAATCCAATACATTACAGATTTGTCTGAAAACATCTTCCACGGCACCAGTACCATCAATGTTCACAAGAAGACCCTTTTTGTCGTAATAATCTATCAACGGTTTTGTCTTAGCTGCATATACTTCGAGCCTTTGGCGAACGACTTCTTCTCTGTCATCGTCACGTTGATATAGTTTTCCACCACAGGCATCACAAGTGCCTTCTTTTAAAGGATGATTGAACATTAAATGATAACTCTCTCCACATGAACACATTCTACGCCCGCTTAAGCGTCCGATCAGCTCTGCGTCCGGAACTTCTATATTAAGAACTACATCAAGAAGCTTACCGATCTCCTCTAAGATAGTTTCCAAGGCTTCTGCCTGTGGGAGAGTACGAGGATAACCATCAAGAATATAACCATTGTTGCAATCAGGCATCTGAAGTCGATCTCGTATTATTCCGATGAGCACTTCATCAGGTACGAGTTCTCCCTTATCCATATACTCTTTGGCTTTCATTCCCAGTGTTGTACCTTCTCTCACATTGGCACGTAAAATATCTCCTGTGGAAATGTGAGGTATATTATAATGTTTAGCCAGCTCTTTGGCCTGAGTGCCTTTACCGGCACCAGGCGGACCAAATAATACTATGTTCATTAAAATCTCCCCATTAGTCCTGTCCGAAGAAAGATCTTATCATGGGATGCATTTCCATCATCTGTTCAGATGCTATATCTTCGTAAAGACGATATACTATACTTACCGTAAGCAAGAGGCCGGTACCTCCTGCACTTCCAAGAGTACCCAAAAGACTTGCGACTAGTGTGAGTAAACCAATAAAGACGCCACCTATTACTGTTACTTTTGGGATATAACGCTCCATCACTTTTTCAATGCTTCCTACATTACGCCTGAAACCTGGAATCTGCATTCCGGAATTGAATACTTTTTTAGCGGTTTGCTTTGCTCCCATTCCAGTAGTTTCAATCCAAAACAGAGCAAAAATTACTCCTCCACCGATAAGCATTACAGCATCTATAAGGACATGTAATCCAATCTGCCAGACAGCTGGCACTGGAGCACCCATGCTGGAGAATGAGTCCCTTACAAGGGAAGGGATCCAATCATAGGGACTGTGTATAGGTGCAAGATAATACATTATCCCGTTTATAGGCTGTGAACCTACATATTCTCCTAAAATGGTGATTCCTCTGCCACTCAGTAAAAGACCAATCAATTGTATGTTTGCCTGAAGCGCACGAACGAGGATCATTGGAAGCACTGATGCATATATAAGTTTGACAGGAAATTTACCCCTCGCGCCCCTTACAGCACTGTGGGCTAAAGGTATCTCAATACGTGTACTTTCAACGTAAACAACAAGTAAAAATATAACTACAGTGCTCAAGAGAGCCAGAACACCGCCACTTACAAGTACAAACAGTAGCCCCTGTCCAGTTGTAAAGAGGGATGTTAATTCTTCATTCTGAATGATATATATCCATTTTGGAAGGAAACCTATAGGAAGGCCTGCAGAATCTGCTTGCCAGTTAAATAGACCAGTGACTATTTGCTGGGAAACACCTGCCACAATGAAAAGACCCACTCCAGAACCAATACCCCATTTAGAAACAACTTCATCCATAAAAAGTATAAGTACTCCACCGATGCATATTTGAATAAATATTAGCACAGTAATGAATGATACACTGACACCAAGGGAAGATGCAAGATCGAGATCTGGCTGGATATAGCCACCCAGTATTTGAGGCAGAGCTTCCAGTACAATCATCACAAATACCATGAATTTTTGGGCTCCCTGAAAAAAAGCCTGGTCAGAGGGATTGGAAAGATCCAGTTTTATCACATCTGCACCTACAAGCAGCTGTAGCACAATCGATGCAGTGACTATAGGACCAATACCAAGCAATATCAATGAATTAGATGCTCCTGCAAAAAATGCACGATATTGTTCAAATAAATCTATCGAATCCGCAGACAATCCAAATAAAGGCACATTTGCAAGTGCAAAATATAGTACAAGTACTCCTAATGTCCACATTAGTTTTTTCTTGAAATGTACATGGCCTTCTGGACTAGCTACTGCAGGTAATTTCTTAAATATTGGGTCTAAACTCTCCTTGAAACTCATCATTCCACCCTTTTAACTGGAGAAATGCAAACACAGAATTTATGCTTTCGAGGCAATTAATAAACCATAATATACGTCTACATTAATAAAGTTGCACCCTATAATTGTTTATATTGCAAAAATGGAATAAGTAATGCCAAAAGACATTACTTTTAAGGTTCCAAACATGAACCACCAGCAGCTTCGATTTTTTCTCTGGCCAACGCTGAGAACTCGTATGCTATGACGGCAAGTTTCTTGGTAACCCTGCCAGTACCAAGCACTTTATCTATATCTAGACACGTCAGATCTATTCTGTATTGTCCATCTTCAAGCTGGGCCAAGCCATCAAGCACTAACTCATCTGCAAGCTCATCAAGTTCCCCGACATTTACGACAGATACAGGTCTTAAAGTCTTTTCTGGACGTTTAAAACCATGTTTTCCCTGGTCATAGCCAAGTAGAATAGCCCTGATGGCATGGTGTTTGCAAACACCTGCTTTTCCTCTTCCACCGCGATTACCTGCACCACGTCTGTTTTTATGAGTTCCTCCACCGCAGGTGCGAGAACCCCTGAATTTTTTTGTTTTGGCCTTGCTCATAATATTACCTCATCTGGTTAAGGAGGACTTTGATGTTATCTCCATGATTTCCAAGTACCCCTCCAAGCTCTACTGGTTTTTTGATTCCAGCGTGTCCCTTACGCGGAGGATGAAGTCTGAACACTGGCTTTAATCCAGGCACATCTTTTAATGAAGCTTTTCCAGAACAAACAGCTTCAGCGAATTCACTAATATTAGAGTATTCTGTATTCTGGGAAAGATACTCGTCTGTTAGCTTGCGCCCGCCTTCAAGCTTTCCACGGTTCGTTAGGATTTCTGTAAGAGTAGCTGCATCTATAGTACCATAGGCAACATAGTCCTTGACTACCTGAATCATGCCTCTGTTGTGTGGAGTATCGTTTATTACCACACAATGATTTACTCTGTTTAGACGAAGCATATGAAGTGTATCCTTAATACTACCTCTTACATCGACATTACCACGCATTCTTACAAGTACGAACATCTCAGGCTTCCTCCTTTTGAATACGGATTGGATACTTAACGGTACCTGTCGCCTTTAATGCATTGAATGTTGCCTTTGCAAAATTCAGTGTAGTTCTGGTTGTGCCTTGTGTTCGTGTCCATACGTCCTTTATCCCTGCCTTTTCCAAAACTTTCTTTGCTGTTCCGCCGGCTGCAAGGCCAAGACCTCTTGGTGCAGGCATAAGAACTACAGCAACGCTTCCGGCTTTACCCATCACTTCTGATGGCACAGTATGGTTGAGACCACATGCACATTCCCATGAACCACATCCACGTTTTACACGTATCAGATTGATTTTTGCATTATCAATGGCCTTTCTGATTGCAGGACCTACCTGACTATCCTTTGCCTGTCCCAAACCTACAAACCCATCTCCGTTTCCCACGATGACCGTGGCCCTGAACTTTACACGGCGTCCAGAGTCGGTCATTCTTTGAACCATATTAATGTCCAAAACTTCATCTTCGAGATTTGGGAGTAATATATCCACGATCTTTGCTTCTCTCAGAGGCAATCCAGAATCGATTGCTTCATCCATGGAAGTGATCTGACCTTCCTGAACAAGCTTTCCAAGCCTTGTTTGTGGAATCCATTCCTCTTCTTCAAACTGATATGACATATGATCACCTAATTGAAAGCAGAAGAGATCTTTTCCTTCACTGTGTCAAACAGTTCTGGTATATTTGATCCTTCCATATATTCTGCGATATGTTCGCCTCTAATTCTCTCATCTGAAGGAAATACTGATGGATCATGGGGGATCTCAAGTCCTGCATCAATCATGCCCTTCAAAGCGGCGTAGACGCGAGAACCAGGCGATGATGCCTGCAATCCAATATCAAGTATTCCATTATTATATCCCTTGCTCAGAGTTCTGTAACCAAACAAGAGACCTGTAAGATAAGCTGCTGGTGTGTTACCGGTGGAAGCATCATAACCATATTTCTTTAGTTCAGTAGATATGGCTGATGAAAGAGTTGTATCGCCTTCAGGTGTGGGAGCTATAAGCTGAACCTGAATATTTTTTGAACTCTTACGAACAACCACACGATCTTCTCTTGATAAGAGTAATTTAAGACGCTGATGATAATTTGTCCGTCCTTCTCTTCGTCGCCTGAAAGCAACTTTATATCTGGGACCTGTTGCCATGATCATATCCTCCTGGATAAAATATCAAAGCTTTTCTTGATCATCTTGATACCTCACGTTTAAGGAGCTTCTGTGACTCCAGATGTGACTCCAAGTGTGCAACACTACGGTATTCTCCACCTTTTGCTTTACGATAAATTTTACAATAAGTGGATTTATCTAGAGATCCATCTGCACGAAGTTCTTTCAATCTAGTTCTAATAGCACGAATTCTTTTGATCCACTGATCTTTTCTGGGATTTCTTGCTCCCTTTTTACCTTTCCTTGAGCCCTGACCTTTACGATGTCCATACTTGCGCTTTGCATCTCTTTCCCTTGCACGTCCTCTGCTTACACCTTTTGGTTTCATTGCAGTAATGCTACCTTTCTGGATAAGTGTACGAAGATCTTTGCGTGTAATTGCAACAGCTATATCATTAGCTGCTTCAGGATCCATCCACACTCTGTGTACACCACAACCAAGGATCTCGGCAGCCATTCTTCTCTGATTAGAAAGATCCGTCATCTCATTCCCTCCGTGAAGGATTAAGGATCTTAATTCCAAGAGCAATGGCTTTTTCCTCAATCAAAGCTTTTTTCCTAGCACCGACTTTTGCAGCAATCCTGACAGCTGTTGTATTAGCATCAACTGATACCAAATCTCCGACTGTTTCTATAATTACTTCGGAATAGCCTGAGGGATGGAGACCTTTTACCAGAACAGGGCTTCCATATCCTGCCTGTGCATGAGCGCCTTTGGCAACATATCCGGTGCGTTTTTTACTGTGCAGTCCCCTTGGTATCCTCCAATTCGAGTCCAGTCTCTTATATTTGTGACAATCAGTCCTCTTAAATTGTGGTTTCTTTGCTTTTTGCACTTTACGTACTTTTAAAAGGCGTTTACCTTCAGAGTCCATTGATGAAGTGCATTTCACAGTTTCACACGAAGACTTACTGATATTCTCTTCCATTCAAATCACCTACAATATCTTCTCCACAATATAGATACCATCCTGGAATACGCGGGGATCGAATCTCTTGATCTTTGTTGCCTGTTCGATATTGGCTGCAGTTTGTCCCACATCCTCTTTGTTTATACCAGTGATAGTAACCATATCAGCTCCTGTTTTAACTTTGGTTTCACCAAGGATGTTTGCATATCTTGCTTTCTTTTCACCTAAAAAGTTATTTATGAGCAATTTTTTGCCTTCTACTTTCAACTGCATAGGAAAGTGGGAATAAACAACCTTCATTCTGTATTCGAATCCCTGGGTAACACCTTTTATCATATTATTAATATGTGAAGTAAAGGTTCCAATCATTGCTTTGTGTGACTTCTTTGTTGATATAGTGTCTACAATGATCTCAGAATCTGTAACCTCAATTATAATTCCAGGATACCACAGGTATCTTTCATTCTTTCCTTTTGGTCCCGATACGGAAAGGATGTCGTTCTGAAAAGTTACAGTAACACCTTTCGGAATTTGTATAACATTTTTCATTTCTTTTGCCATATACACCCTCCATATCAGTACACATATGCGAGAAGTTGCCCGCCAATATTTTTCTCACGTGCATCATATTGGGACATGACACCCTGAGATGTAGTAAGGATCAATGTTCCGAAGTTCTTAGCTGGTAAGAATTGCTTTTCCCATTTTTCGAAATCAACTGAACTTACTGAATAACGTGGCTTTATGGCCCCGCATTTATTTATTCTACCTATGAGCTTGACTTCATAGATTCCTGCTTTACCATCCTCGATGAATTCGAACTCACCGAGATATCCATTGTCTTGCATCACTTTAAGGACCATACCGATGAGCTTTGATGCCGGTTTAAGCGTGCATGACTGTTTACCGATTGCCTCAGCATTCTTTATAGTAGAGAGTGCATCAGCAAGAGGATCTAATAATACCATTATTTTTCACCTCAAGTATATTTTTCAAATCCCATATCGTGGGCGATCTCACGGAAACAGTGGCGACACAGGTAAATATCATATTTCCTTACAAGGCCCTGTTTTCTTCCGCATCTTTTACATTCGTGTGCTCCGCGCCCAAATTTTTTAGTAGTCTGGACCAATTACGCCACCTCCACGGAATATTTGTCCTTGAAAAAGGAAATAGCATCATCCTTTGTAATCCTGTGTGCTGAAGGAACTTTTCTTTCGGAGATCCTACGTTTACTGATTCTATATCCTGGACGACTGAGTATTACATTTATGTCCATACCAAAGACACCGATGTTTGGATCATACTTCATTCCCGGAAAATCCGTGTGTTCTTCAATTCCGAATGATACATTACCATTTTTGTCAAATTGAGATGCTGATAATTTGTTCTCTATTATTGACAAAGCTGTTTTCAGAAATTTCTCCGCATTACTTCCACGAAGGGTTACCTTACAGCCAATTGGTTCATTCTTCTTTATGCCAAATCCAGGAAGTGTCTTCTTTGCATATGTCCGAATTACGTTCTGTCCAGTAATCTCTTTCATGATGCCTTCTGCATTCACAAGGTGCTCGCCGCTTTCTCCGACACCCATGTGAACAACCACTTTTTCAATTCTAGGTGTTCTCATTGGATTATTCAATGACCTCACCTTCCAGTTTTATTTCAGGTGTATCCGCACCTATTACTATTACATAATCTTCTATGGTGTGGAATTCTTCCCCTTCTCCAGCAATTTGAACAGTGTTGGGATTGGAACTATGCACTGTATTAATGGCCTTGATTGTACCGACTTTACCAGTGTGCTTACCACCAATAATCAATGCAAGATTGCCGACTTCATACTTGATATGTTTGAGCACCTTCTTATCTGGTAATGACAGAATCACTGAATCTTTGGCTTTAAAGTCATTAGATCCGATAACGTTAGATCCATCATTAAGATTAAGTTGAACTTTGCCACCTTTTAAAACTGTTTTCCCGTTGATTCTGCATAATTTATTAGTCTCTGTATTTTCAATTTTGTGTAATTCCAGTCTTCCCTTCCGGTTAAGAAGTACCCTATAGGATTGCTCCATCCTGGGAATAGAAACAACATCTAATAGCCCTACAGGGAATCTTAGATCCTTTCTTACAATGCCATCAACAAAAACATTACCCTCTGAAAGTACTCTTTTTGCTTCTGTCCTTGTGTCAACCACATGTAACATATCCCTTAGCACAACTCCAAGAGGAATGCTCAGTTGTTTGTTGTGAGGACCCGGCCTTGTTGATGTAATCCACTTATTGGATTTCTTGGATATCTGCCAGCTTTTTGGCACAGAGATCCTTTTCTGATGTCTTCCCACAAAACCACCTACTTTCTACTCAATATTTTTGATCTGAGTTCATCTTTCATTTCAAGGGACGTTATCATCACATTGGAAGGATATATAGGTCTCGGAACTTCTGTTCCATCTGCTTTAGATACTGATACTCCCTCTACAACTATAGTCCCATGTTTAAGGGATACAGCTTCTACTTTACCAGTGGTGCCAGCATGGTCTCCGCGCATCACTTTTACAGTGTCACCTACTATGACTCTTGCAGTTCTGCGTCCATATTTCTCACGTAGTTCTTTAGAGAGAGGAGCACCCATATATTTTTGTTTTACGTGTAACGGAGCAGAATACAGCAGCTTTCTTTGTTTCCTCGGCTGATTAGTAACCATTGCATACACCTCATACTATTATTGAAGCCGTTGTACCTATCTTCGGGTACCTTTCGGCAACTTCTCTTGCAATCGGCCCTTTCAGATCTGTTCCCTTTGGCAAGCCTTCCTCATCGGTTATTACAACTGCATTGTCCTCAAAGGAAACTCTCAGTCCATCGGGACGGCGGAACTCTTTTTTCTGACGGACCACCACAGCATACATGATCTGCTTCCGCATCTCAGGTGTACCCTTTTTTACGGACACAATACACATGTCTCCTATTCCTGCACATGGTTGCCTATTTTTAACACCTCGGTAACCTTTTACAGATATAATCTCCACGACTCTTGCACCTGTATTATCGACACAATCTATGCAGGCACCAGTGTTTAATGCGCGAGGTATAGTAGAGCGGATACCTTTCATGCTTCTGCCCCCGTTTTGATGACCACATAAGATTTAGTCTTACTCAGAGGACGGCATTCTGCAATTGTTACAATGTCTCCTACCTGTGCATCAATACATGGAGGATTGTGTGCATGGATTTTAGATTGCCTTTTTTCATACCTCTGATATTTGTTTATAAGCACTTCATGTCTTCTCTGGATGACCACGGTACGGTCCATTTTATTACTGACCACGGTACCCACCAGTATCTGTCCTCTGACAGGCAGCTTTCCGTGAAATGGACAATTTATGTCAGTACACTCCTGTTCAGGAGCAGGTACATCCAATCCAATATTTCTAGTCATGATTATTACCTCATGCGAATTTTCCTGATATTTTTTATCCTATTTTCGGGTTGTGAGAGCAATAAATTCCCCTTCACTTTTACTAGTTCAGTAACACGTGTATTTCCTCTGAGAGTTGGTACATGGAACAAGAACGTTGAGCCGGACTTAGGAATCATTTTCTCATGCGCTTCATCTGTTTCCAAGATCAACATATTCTTTGTTTCTCCTACCACTTTGCCGCGAATATTCTCTAAGGAGGGATTATTTGATTTGATCACTTCTGTGAACAGTCCGATAAGTTCGTGAAATATCAGGTTATAAGCGGATATTTCCACTTCAGATCTCCTTCAATTCTCTTTGAACTGTCTTAATACGTGCAATGGTTCTTCTTAGCAATCCTATTCTGCCAGGATTATCAGGAGCACCACCTGCAGACTTAAGGGCCCGCTCACGTATAAGCTCTCCCTTTAACTTGTCAAGTTCGTCCATTCGTTCATTAGGGCTCATGTTCCTTATTTCATTCATACGAAGGATAGCCATCAGATCAGCCCTCCCTGTGTATACGTGCAATCGGATGCCAGTAATCGTGTCCAGCATGTTTATGCTGCCAGACACCATCCACTTCTCTACGCTCTTCATTCTCCAGAATCTCACCAGATTCAAGATTATCTTCCGAACCATGAGACTCTTCTTCAGATTTTTCCTGTTCCTCAGCAACGATTTCAGATTCTTCTGAGACTACTTTTTCTTCTTCAAATGGTTCCTCTATCTCAGCTACCTCTCCGGCAGCTTCTTCAGTTAGGTATTTTTTGATACTTGGTTTAGGTTCCTTCTGTTTCGAGACTTCAGAGCCTGCCTCAGCAGAAACATCTTTGAGTTTGAAGGAATCAGGGAGGACCGCACCAGGTGGAATTATTCTTACCTTACATCCAAGAGTACCAAGTTTTTTGATAGCTACAGCAAACCCTTCATCAACGATATCATCGACAGGTTTACCTGCATGTTTTATATAACCTTCAACAATCTTTTCAGATCGTGACCTTGCCCCTGTGAGCTTACCAGAGATCACTATCTCACAACCAAGAGCACCAGCATTCATGATAGCTCTCATGGCATTGTGACCTGCCTTTCTGAAATACCATCCTCTTTCAATTGATGAGGCAAGGCGTGTAGCCATCATTTGTGCATTAAGTTCCGGTTTTCGGACCTCCTGGGCATCTATTTGTGGGTTATCCATGTTATACATTCTGTCAATATCGCGAGTTAGTTTACGAATAACCTTCCCAGCTTTACCAATTACCATTCCAGGTTTCTCAGCATAAATTGTAATCTGAGTTCCCATTGGGGTCCTGTTGATTTCCATACCGCCATATCCGGCTCTGTTGAGCTGTTTAGCAAAGTATTCGTCCAATGAGGCTTTTACATAACCTTCACGAACGAACTTCTTTTCGATTGCCATTAGAGCACCTCGTTTAGTATAATCTCGATATTCACAGTATCCGTATTATACGGACTACCTCTCCCACGTGCTCTTGCACGCATACCTGGAATAACACGTCCACATTTAGTAGCTACATGGGCTATGTACATGCGTTCAGGGTCCAATCCTTTATATTCTGCATTACTTTCAGCATTCTCCAGAATTTTAAGGAACTCTTTTGCAGCATTTACAGGATATCTTCCCCCTGCCATGGGCCCTTTTTTGTGTCCTGCTCCTTCGCAATGTCTCTTAAAAGGTACCGCTTGCCTCTTAGCAATGACATTCTCGAGGTATTTTCTGGCATTCGGGGTACGCATACCTTTGATTGCTCTGCCGAGTTCTCTTGATTTCTTGGGAGATATATGAAGTTCAGAACCCATTGCCTTAGAGCTGGTTTTTGGATCCATATCCAAAGTATAATCAATCCTTGCCATGATTTGATCACCTTATTTAAGTGGTACGAATCTGCTTGAACGGGTTGCTCCTACACCAGCACTTCCATGAACGACTTTTGCACGGGTCAAAGCGAACTCACCTAATCGGTGTCCTATCATCTCGGGCTGTATCTCGAATTCAAGGAAACTCTTGCCATTATATACAGCAACTGTCTTACCTACCATATCAGGAAGTATGATTACATTTCTGTAATGGGTACGCACCTTGTCTGTACCCTCCTTGAGCTGCTGCATAACCTTCTTCTGATGCTCGTTAAAACCTCTCTTTATGGAGCGGCGTTCTCTTGCTGTAAGAAGTTCAGTGAATTCTTCAAGGCTCATCGACTTAAGTTGTTCGATGGTCTTACCACGATATGTAAATTCACCTTTTCTTTTTGGTAATTTTGATCCTATTTTTTTTGCCATGAGTTAACCTCCGGTTTAACGCCTTCCGGTTCTACGGGCTGCTATCTGTCCAACCTTACGTCCTGGAGGAGCATTTCTGCCAACAGTTGTTGGTCTTCCGGGATGCTGCCTGTTACCTCCACCAAAGGGGTGATCAATTACATTCATAGCAACACCCCTTACACGAGGATATTTTGCAGCTCTTGTTTTCATCTTATGATATTTTTTACCTGCTTTAAGGAACGGTCTGTCCAGTCTTCCACCGCCTGCAACTATACCAATGGTGGCACGGCATTTAGAATTAAGCCATTTCATTTCACCGGATGGCATCTGTACAACTGTCTTTCCTTTTTCATGTGAAACAACTGTCGCATAAACTCCTGATGAACGTGCCAACTGACCGCCATCATTGGGTTTTGACTCTATATTGCATATAGGAACTCCTTCGGGAATATTCTGAAGTGGCAATACATTGCCGGGCCTTATTTCCGCTTCTGCGCCACATGATATGATAGTACCTACTGCCATCCCTTCTGGGGCTACAATCATCAGTTCTTCGCCATTAGCAAAAAGTACTTTCGCTAACGGTGCAGAACGGGCAGGGTCATGTTCAATACCTACCACTGTACCCGTCAGAGTTTCACCATCGTTAACTTTCGGATGCTTTAGACAAGCTTTATATTTGTGTGAGGGAGCTCTGTACGTAGGAGTACCACGGCCTCTGCTTTGTGAAATTATTCGTTTACCCATTATTATTCACCTCACATTAATCCGATTCTTGTGGCAATCTCATGAGCAGCATCCTTTTCACTGAATGTTACAATGGCTTTTTTTTGCCCCTTCATTGTACTCATTGTGGAAACAGATGATACTTTAAAACCATACATCTTCATTACTTCTGATTTTATTTGTCCTTTTGTTGCCTTTCTGTTGACAATAAACTGGAGTTTATTGTTTTCCAGTAAATTCATGGCTTTTTCTGTAATAAAAGGATAATTTATAGCTGTCATACGAACATACCCTCCAGAGCTTCTATAGCAGCTTCCGTCCATATGGTTAGTCTTCCTGCATGGGTACCCGGTGCTAATAATTCAGTGTTTAAGGAGTTAACTGAAACTACATCTACACCAGCAAGATTTCTTGCGGAATTAAACAAAGCACTACCTTCCTCAGCTACTATCAGCAGGCTTTTTCTGTTCTTGTATCTTCTTCCTCTAACCTTTCCACGACCTGCTCTTATATTTCTTCCTTCTTTTGCACGCAGTATGTCTTCAAATACCCCTGCAGCTTTAAGGAACTGCACTACATCTTTAGTTTTAGTGATGTTCTGGAATGCGTTCTCTGCTACAAAAGGCAATTTAACATTCTCTTCAAATTTATGACCACGAGCTCTAACAAGTTCAATATTACCAGTTGCTGAAATCGCTGAACGGATTGCAAGCCTTCTTTCTTTTTTGTTTATTTTTTCTGTCCTATCTGCTTCAGGCTTTGGTGGATGGGCAGCTCTTCCTCCCACAGCCTGTGGAACTCTTGCTGCACGGCTACCTGTAACAACCCTTGGAACCTGTGCTACACCCCGTCCAGATCCCCAGGATACTGCGGAAGTCTCCATTCCTGCATATAGCCTAGGACCATAGGGTTGATACCTTTTGGCTTGAGCTGCGAGCACAGCCTTCTTGATAAGATCAGGTCTGTAAGGTTCATTAAATACCTCAGGCAAGGAAATCTCACCTTTCGGAGTACCAGAAATTCCAATTACATTAGCATTAACCATTTAATTCACCCCTGCTGGCTCTGTGTGCTTATATAAACGATCTGTGGTTCACCCATAGCGGACACTCTCGCTCTTGTTGGTTCACGCAGTCTGACGAGTCTCTTGCAAGGACCAGGTACACTACCTTTAATAAGCACATAATCGTTCCTCACAAGACCAAAGTTTATGAATCCACCTGCAGGGTTGATCTCATCAGGATTTGTACCTATTTTGAATATACGTTTGTTGTATTCGGTTCTCTGATGATAGCCGGTCTGACCAAGCTGAGGAACTCTCCAGCTTACATGTGCAGGCCTGAAAGGACCAAGAGTACCAATCTGCCTTAAGCTTCCCTGACGGGAATGCTTACCTTTTTGAAGCATGACTCCCCATCTTTTTATAGGACCCTGAGTACCCTTGCCCGTTGTTATTGCAGCCACATCCACTAAACTGCCGCCTTTGAATACATCGCTTACACGCACTTCTTTGCCGAGAATGGACTTTGCATATTCATACTTGTCTCTCGCATTTGAGCCACTTATGGCAGTTTCCATTATGTCTGCGTTCTTCTTTGGAACACCACTTATTTTTCTGGGTACTGTATAGGTTACTACTCTAATATCAGTAGCTATACCATCATTTATCAGTTGTTCAATCTTCCCCAGAGCAGCATTAGTATCGTGCCTTACTGGAACTTTTATTGTCCGTGTAAGACTTTCATCAACTTCCGTGCTCCACGCCTCTGCAACAGCCCTTTCACCACCATTCTCTTTCCCATAAGCCCTTATAGCAGCTACCCGTATAGCAGGTGTCTCAATCACAGTTACAGGAACTGTAATCTCAAGACCTTCTGTAAGGCTGTTTTTGGTATCATCGATAACAACCACATGAGTCATACCGACCTTGTAACCTGCGAAATCTTGGAGTTTTATTCCAGTTTCCGATACCGGCCATGACCTGTAACGTGGTATGGGGCTTTGTGCTCGTTTACGCGGACTAAATGCAAGTGATCCTCGCCTTGGTCTGTGTCCATGTGCCATTATAATTCTCCCAATTCATATTTTTTTATTTGGCCGTTTAACTTTCTTTTTCTGATAGCATGGTCATGCAAAAAGTCCAAGTACCACTGAATAAAATTACACATAATTGCGTAATTTATAGTTCGCTGAGTACAACTGCAAAAAGCAGTAAACTGCTTATGCAGCAACCATAGCAAATATTCCTACAGTGGTCATCTCCAGAACGATTTAAACACTTTATGTTCCAGCATACGCTTCCGCAAACTGGAGGGCATTCCCGAAGAGGCCCTGAACATGGCATGTTAAATCCGACTTTTCACACGTAGATTTTATTGTGATATGCAAGGAAAACCTTACATACTCCTCTCTATCTTCGCGAGTAGATAGATTAATACATATATAAAACCTTTGCATGAAATGTGAATGTAGCTATATCCGCTATTTGCAGAATAAAAAATTAAGTCTGAAGCCATCCAAGCTCAAAGGCTTTAACGTTAATATCCACTGTTTTTTGTGGTACTGATAGCTTCACACAATCCAATAAAACTTCTTTTGATAAAGGCAAATATTTTGATATTGCACCTATCATCACAGTATTCATGGCTTGTATATGTCCGGCTTCTCTGGCAAGTTCAACAGCATTAAAAGCCTTTACATTAAATCTCTGTTTCAGATGATCTATTATATAGTTAATATCAGGATATGATGAAATCCCTGAAGTAACTGTAACAGGTAACACTGGTTCAGTGTTCATAAAAATTATACCGTCTTCTGAAAGATATTCAATGTATCTTAAAGCTTCACTTGGTTCGAGCGCCATTAAAGCATCAGCACTTCTCAAGGGAATGAGAGAACCAAATTCACAACCAATACGCAAGTGATTTACTACAGAACCACCTCTTTGTGCCATACCATGTGTCTCTGCGGCCATCACCTTAAGACCTTCTTTAACAGCAGCCTTACCAATTATATCTGAAGCAAGGATTGTTCCCTGTCCACCCACACCTGCTATTACCAGGTCAAAAAGGGAAATTCCTGAATAACTCATTTCTTCACCTCCACTATTGCCCCGAACTTACATATCTGAGCACATACACCACATCCAGTACACATATTATTAATTTTTGCACGCTTAAGTTCATTATCAAATTCTGTTGCAGGACAGCCAAACTTGACACATGCCTTGCACCCAGTACAATTATCCTGATCTATTGAGAATGCCGGCTTTCTAACTCCTGATCTTCTTAAATCAATCACACATGGTTGCCTTGTTATGACAACAGAGGTACCTTTATGATTCTTGGCACGTCTGAATACTTCTTCAGTAGATTTAAGATCATAAGGATTTACCTCTTCCACGAATTCTGCTCCAAGAGCCCTGCATATGTCTGCTATTGATACAGCTACTGTAGCCTCCCCTACAGCTGTTCTTCCCATTCCGGGATTTGGCTGATGACCGGTCATTGCAGTGATCCGGTTGTCCATAATAGTCACAGTGATATCTGCTTTGTTATATATTGCATTTAGTAAGCCATTGACTCCAGTATGGAAAAAAGTAGAATCACCAATTGAACAGCATATGGGATGTTTTTCTCCTGCATGATATATTCCGGAGGATATGGTTATACTTGCACCCATGCATAATGTGGTGTCAACAGCACCCGATTGTATTCCCAGGGTGTAGCAACCAATATCGCTTGGATAAATTCCCTCATCTCCAAAAACTTTCTTCATAACATAGAATGCAGCTCTGTGAGAACAACCGGGGCATAATACAGGAGGACGGGATGGAAGTTCAAAATTTATTTCATAAATTTCAGGTGTGATTGGAGGAACTCCGAAAGCCTTTGATAAAGCATTCATGCAGATATCGACGTTTAGTTCTCCGTGTCTGAGGACAAAACCCTCTGATTTCCCAAGTATCTTTGTTATAATTCCATGCTTCTGTGCTATAATGCGTACTTCATCCTCTACAACTGGTTCAAGTTCTTCTATCACAAGTAATGTGTCCGCTTGCCTCAATATACTGGTTATTTTATCTTCTGGAACCGGATATGTGCATATTTTGAGGAAAGAGGCATCAATACCAATTCTTTTCATAGCCTCTTTGACATATACAGAAGCAACTCCTGAAGAAATAACACCTATTTTTGAGTCCTTCTTGAGTTCAAGGTGATTCCATGGTGAACTCTCAAGCTCTTTCCTTATATCTTCATACACCTGCAACACATAAGGATGCCTCACTCGTGCATGGCTGGGAACCATTATCCATCTTTCAGGAATCTTTTCGAACTTTACTTGTGGTCTGTGTTCGTTAACTTCTCCAAGCTCCACATCAGACTTACCATGGGATATACGGGTGGTAGGTCTGAAAATAACAGCTGTCTGGAACATATTTGATAGCTTGAAAGCATATGGTATCATGTCCTTCGCTTCCTGTGGGTTCGAAGGGTCAAAACATGGCATCAGTGCAAACTGTGCATATTTGCGGGTATCCTGTTCATTCTGTGAAGAATGACATGATGGATCATCTGCTGATATTACTATCATAGCACCCTTTATCCCCATGTATGATAGAGTCATAAGCGGGTCGGAAGCTACATTAAGACCCACGTGTTTCATAGTAACAACAGACCGGGCACCTGCAATAGCAGCTCCAGCAGCAACTTCAAAAGCTACTTTCTCATTCACCGACCATTCCACATAGAAATCTCTTTTTTTCATAGTTGCCAGAGTATCTATTATCTCTGAGGAAGGAGTACCTGGATAACCAGTAATCACCTGACAGCCTCCTTCAATGATGCCCCTTGATATAGCGACATTACCAAGCATAAATTCACGTTTGCTCATGTCAATCTCCTGCTACCTCTAACAGGACAATTATTGATAAATATATCTGAAAGAGAGAATTCAAGTAAGAGTACTCTTCTTATTAATTAAATTCAGAGTTTCTTTTAATATATAATCGATAACTATAAGGCTTAAGAACTAATTTCAATATCAGTTAGTATAATAGTCTGAATAAAATGAAATATCCCCTCTTTTAGAAACAAGATAAGGTGGTTAGATTCATGGTTACAGAAATAGAAGAAAAAGTGATCGAAGCTAAAAAAGCATCAATCACCCTTGCAAGCGTCAGCACGGATATAAAGAACCGTGCACTCGAAGAAATGGCAAATGCACTCAATATGAACAGACAAGCCATACTGTCAGCTAACATGAGAGATCTGGAGGCTGCTGAGAAAGCTCTAAGAAAAGGTGAGCTTACTCAGGCAATGGTCGAGAGGCTTAAGGTTAGTGACAGCAAGATAGACGGAATGATAGCAGGCATAAGAGATGTAATAAAACTCGAAGACCCCGTTGGCAAGACTCTTAGTGCACTGGAACTTGACAATGGATTGGAGCTTTATCAGGTAAGCTGTCCAATTGGTCTTATAGGAGTGATATTTGAGTCAAGACCTGATGTCGTTCCTCAGATCATGTCACTTTGTCTAAAGAGTGGAAATTCCACTGTTTTTAAAGGTGGAAGTGAGGCAATAAACTCAAACAGAACAATTTTTAATGTTTTGTTAGATGCCATTGAGAATGTTGAAGGAATACCAAAAGGAGCATTTCATCTCATGGAAACGAGAGAAGAAGTTATGGATATTCTTTCAATGGATTCATACATCGATCTACTCATACCCAGAGGCTCAAATTCATTTGTTAAATTCATTAAAAGCAATACGAAAATATCAGTGCTTGGTCATGCAGACGGAATATGTCATGTATACGTAGACGAAGATGCAGATCTGTCAAAAGCTTATACTGTTTGCTTTGATGCAAAAGTGCAGTATGCTGCTGTGTGCAATGCCATGGAAACACTGCTGGTACATGAAAAAGTCGCAGAGAAGTTCCTGCCTAAAATGGCTCAAATGCTGGATGCTGCGGGCGTGGAATTACGTTGTGATAAAAAATCATTTGAGATACTGGAAAATATAGATTTCATAAAAAAACTGATACGTGCAGTAGAAGAAGACTGGAGTACTGAATATAATGATCTCATTCTGTCTATAAAGGTTGTAAGTTCAATAGAAGAGGCTATTGATCATATTAATACATATGGATCACATCATACAGATTCCATTATTACTGAAAATCAGAAGAAGAAGAAAAAATTTGCTGAATTAGTAGATTCTTCAAGTGTTATGATCAACGCATCTACCAGATTTGCAGATGGTTTCAGATATGGCAAAGGAGCTGAAGTAGGTATAAGTACCAATAAAATCCATGCAAGAGGTCCTGTGGGAATGGAAGGACTTATGATATACAAATATGTGCTTATAGGAAATGGAGACAAGGTTTCAGACTATGTCGGGCCTTCCGCAAAAAAATTCAGTCACAGAAAGCTGGATAAGCTACTGTACGATGTAATCAGAGAAAAATAAAGTATCCAGAGGAAATGCTTTTGAGTAACAGGAAAGAGCTTTTAGGTGAAATACACAAAATTGTGGTGAAAATAGGGACGACATCAATAAATCAGGACGAAGGAAAACTTAGCACTGCTTTTTTAGATTCCATAGCTTCACAGGTATCTAAATTACACAATGGTGGCAAGAAAGTAATAATTGTCAGCTCTGGTTCCATTGGGCTTGGAATTGATGTTCTTGATCTTGATTCAAGACCTCGCGAAATACCTGTAAGACAGGCTGCAGCAGCAGTTGGACAAAGTATACTCATGCAGGAATGGAGTAAAGCTTTCAGTAAGTATGGACTTAAGGTAGCTCAGTTGCTTCTTACTTATGAATCTTTTTCTAACAGGCTAACATACCTTAATCTCAGAAACAGTATGCATACTCTCCTTAGTTATGGCGTAATCCCCATTATCAATGAAAATGATCCCATTTGCGTGCATGAAATAGAAGCTACTTTTGGCGATAATGATAAACTGTCTGCCATGGTTGCAAGTAAGACAGAAGCAGATCTTTTAATTATACTTTCAGATATTAATGGACTTTATGATAAAAACCCCCATAACAACAATGGTGCTAAACTGCTTCACCTTGTAGAAGAAATAACACCAGAAATCGAAAGTTATGGAGGAAAGCCTACAAGTCTCAAAGGTGTAGGCGGCATGCGAACAAAAATAATGGCTGCGAAGATATGTGCCCTTGCTGGTTGCCATACAATCATTGCAAACAGCAAAGAAAAAGATATTCTTCTTAGGTTACTTGAGGGAGAAGAAATTGGTACATTATTCTTGGCGAACAAAGAAGTACACAAGAACCGGATACGATGGATTCTGCTGTCTAAATCCTGTGGTTCAGTGGAAGTTGACGATGGAGCAAAAGAAGCCATTCAAAACAGTATGAGTCTCTTACCTTCCGGGATAATAAATGTTGAAGGGGACTTCAAAAGAGGAGACATAATAGAAATAAAATCAAATGGAGAAGTTTTTGCTAAAGGGATAACTGATTATTCTTCAGTGGAGCTTGAAAAAATAAAGGGCTTGCACACAAATCAGATCGTGGATATCCTTGGATATAAGAACTACAATCATGTTATCAAAAAAGAGAACATAGGGTTATTCTAAGGATTTCTCTCTTTATTTTTATGTCAGATGCGTTCTCATTTTAGACTATTTTGATGTATAGCAGAACTAAAAACTTGCCATCATCATAAACTCATTTACATAATATTTTATTATTTGTGTATTCATTTATATCCAGTCAATGCATATTTTGCCATAACTTTCAGATAGTCATTATCAATTTCCATAAGTACAGTCTGGAACA
>JACIVZ010000033.1 GCA_014361205.1 Methanomethylovorans sp.
CTATCCTAAAATCAAGGAAAAAATGAAAGAAATGAAGTAAAAGTAGAGATAAGATGAATAAACGCCACTTTGAGTTTATGGTGACATAAAAAACAGAGGGTTAATCAGAATCCTCTATAGATTTAGAATTTCTTATTTGCGTTGAGTTCTGTACATTTCTTCAACACGTTCAAGTGTATCAACTTCTTCTACAGATTTGTCGTCCCTTACACGCACAAGTCTGGGAAAACGCAATGCATATCCAGATTCATAATTTTTGCTCTTTTGTATTTCTTCAAAGGCTACTTCAAAAAGAATATATGGTCTGATTTCCACAGTAGTACCGGATTCTGAAATAATATGTTCTCTGAAAAGTTCAGTTAGTTCTGCCAGTTGTTCATCAGATATGCCAGTGGCCACTTTACCCACAGACAGGAATCTTCCAGTTTCAGGATCGCGGCATGCCAATGCATACGAACCAAGAAAACTTGTTCTTCTACCATAACCCCATTCAGCGCCTATCACCACAAGATCTAGAGTTTCCATCACGGGTTTTTTCTTAAGCCAGTTCTTTCCTCTTTTTCCAGGTGAATAGGGCGAGTCAGGATTTTTAAGCATAATACCTTCGTGTCCTGCCTTTAATGCCTGCTCATACATATCAGTTAGAATCGATAGATCGGAGGTGATCACTTGGTTAGCCACATACACATTCTCGCTGTAATCTATACAGGAAACAAGAAATTCCCTCCTCTTTTTTAAAGGAAGATCTATCAGGTTTTCTCCATTTAAATACATGATATCAAAGAGATTAAGAGTTAAAGGTATGTGCTTTGCTTTTGTTTGTACGTCATATTTTCGTCTGAACCTTTTGAGTATTTCCTGAAAAGGTTTTGGTCTTCCATTTTCATCAATGGCAACTGCTTCTGCGTCAAGTATTGCAGAGTCAGCTTTGACAGCTTTTTTTATTGCAGTTACAAGGTCAGGAAGTGAGTTTGTAATGTTTTCCAAACGCCGTGAATAGAGAGTAACTTCGTTCTTTTTCTTATGTATCTGTACCCTTGCACCATCAAACTTCCATTCTGCTGCAACAATACCCATATCCTTGATCGCAGTTTCTATATTGGGTGTCACCTGTGCAAGCATTAGCTTTATAGGCCTGCCGACTTCCACTCCTAATCTCAAAAGAGCTTCATCGCCACCTTCTTTTGCAGTAACAGCCACAAGCCCCATATCGTTTGTTAGCATGTAGCCTCTTTCCACCAATTCCACAGATACGTTAAAAGCTTTAGCAATGGCATCTCTTACAATACCTTCACCTACGCCTATTCTCATGTCCTCTATGGCAAGTCTTGCTATGTATCCAACTTCTTCAACAGAAGCTAAATTAAAAAGATACTGAAGATGCTTTATTTTGGATGTCTGCGATCCCTTGCCGGTTGCATGAGCTATATTCTTGAATCTTTCAAATACATCTCTAATACTCAATTCAGATTGAGACTCTAAGAAAGAGGAAAAAGTGGCTTGTCCTTTAGACATTTTACTAAGAGTGTTTACTGCTGTTTTACCAATATCTCCTGTTTCTCTTAATATGTCCTCAATTTGCTTAACAGAGAGGCCAGATGATTTTGAAAGTGCATTGAGAAGAAGCCCTATACCTACACCTACTTCTTCATCGCTCCAAGCGGGAAAAACTTCACCCATCACAAAATGAGTAACTATAGGTAATTCTTCCGTGGACACTATAGAAAAAAGTTCAGATACCTGAGATGTCATATCAAGAGATCCGGCTGTCTCTTCTATGACTTTGCATATTTTACAGAACTTCTTGAAAGTTGTCATTTAAATCATTTTACTTAATTCTTGTAAATTGAAATTATATCACTTAGAATAGCACTTGCAGTCTCAATAGATCCAGCCCCTCTGCCAACAACTATTACAGGACCAGCAAGGTCTGTTTGCAGAGAAGCTACATTGAGGGTTCCTCCAACTGCCAACGGATGCCCAATGGGTACTAGTCGCGGAGCTACCTGAATCCTGTTCTTGCTGACTTCTCCAATAAGCTTTATGACATAACCATCAGCTTCAGCCAGCATCAAAGCTTCTGGAGTGATCCGTGAGATACCTGTGATAGACACATCTTTGTAGGTGACATCCATTCCAAATATGGCATTTGCCAAAATGACCAACTTACATGCTGTATCTATACCCTCTACATCATATGAAGGATCTTTTTCTGCTATGCCCAGTTCCTGTGCTTCTGCAAGCATTAGCTCATAGGTGGCATGTTCTTCCATCATGCGACTAAGGATATAATTACATGTGCCATTGAATATACCTTCTATACTAAGCACTTCGTTTCCTGCAAGCGTGTTCCTTACAAGATTCAGTAGGGGCATTGCTCCTCCTACAGTGGCTTCAAACTTGAAAGCACAACCTGATCTTGATGCAAGTGATTCAAGTTCCCTGTATCTTAAAGCCAGAGGACCTTTATTAGATGTTACCACATGTCTTTTTTTGCTAAAAGCTGTAAGCATGTTCAGCAGACCCACACCTCCAGTATCTATATTAGTAGGTGTAGTCTCTATCACCAGATCATGTTCAATATCCAGAATAATTTCATTACCATTGGCTTTTTCATCACCTACTATGCCTTCAGATTCCTTGCGTTTGAGAATTTCTTCAAGGTTCAAACCCGCGAGGTTAATAGCAGCGGTTTTTGAATCTGCTATTGCAACTACTTTGATATCAAGACCTAATAATTTTAATTCTTGCTGTTTGCGGAGCAATACTTTTGCAACTCCTTGTCCAACGGAACCAAAACCTATCAGAGATGCCTTTATTGTTTTCATATAATTACCTCAAAGTATCTCACTCTCAATGGGCTCTATCAGTACAATATTTTTCTTATCGGCAATTGACCTGAGCAAAGAGATAGCATCTCTTAATTCTTTCTTTCCTACTGCATCCAGTTTGAAAGAGGCAGAAGATGACTGGTTTATATTTGGCATAGAAAGGTGCAGTTCAACTACTTCAGCATATCCTGTTTTATCAATAGTATCGATGGTATCTCCTAAATCTGTATGGACTATATGGCCGATGAGTATAACTGTTCCCCTTTCAAGATATTTTTTTTCATCAACTCTGATGATATCCACACCAATTTGTTCTAGTTTTGTAATAAGAGTGTCAATGCTAAGTGATTCAGTCTCGAATACCACCTGTACAGGAATAGTTCCGCGGGGAGTTCTTTTTTCATGATGATGTACCACTGATACCAGATTACCCTTAAATTCAGAAATTGGCTTTAATGCATTTACCAGTTGTCCCGGAGCATCCTGTAATTCTATGTCCATAGAAATCCGCATGTTCTGCCTCGTTTTAGTTGAATATTGATAGCTATTGTAGATATATATTGAAAAGCATAGGTACTTAAACACAATTATATATTTTGGTGGCTAATTGAACAGCTAATAGAAAAAGACTTTCAGTAACTCTAAGCTGTCCTTGGGTTAACAAAAATTAAACAGTAAATTAAATAATATGTTATAAATATATTAAATTAAATAATGAAAATAAAGAAATAAATGTTGAATTTCATCAATATTATATTTTTCAATTCTGTTTTGATTTTTCTGAAATATTGCCTATCCAGATTGTCATTATAACAGCAAGAATAGTTACAAATACTGCATATGCCCACATGCCCCATGAAGCAAGGAAATACAATGCGCCACCTTCCACAAAGAGAGATTTTATAGCATCATTCCATGCCAGGGCTGCTATCAATCCAAATGCTGCAGTTATAAGTGCGGCTAATTGATTAACCACCTGTTCTTTCAAAAAACTCCTCCTTTTAATTAATGCATTTTATTAGTACAGCATTTTATTTAATTAAATGAATATAAAGATTGCTATAGGATACGCGACAGATCATCATATATAATACGATTAAGTTGAGAATAAGATTTGTTTAAATTCAACACAGATTTAGAAGTATTCTGTAAATGCTCGGATTTTATTACTCTCCTTTTTAGGTGATTCAATACCCTAAAAATATCCTTAACAGGAAATTATTAGACTGAAAGAGGAAACATATTTATTGAGCATTAACAACTTGCCCTCATGCATAAATATTCTGTCAGATGCGCTTTGTGTGGTGAAATACAAGATCAAATGTCTTTAAGATGCAGTAAAGAACACGATGCACTTTTGCGCACGTCATATGAAAATCCACAAATTATTCTTAGAAATTTGCCAGGCATCTGGAAATTTTATGATTGGCTTCCTGTAAAAGGTATTATTAAAGAAGGTACAGGCAAGACAATAACTTATAAAAGTGAAGCATTTGCAAAGGAATTTTGTCTTTCACATTTATATATAGCTTTTAATGGATACTGGCCAGAAAAGAATGCTTCCATGATGACATGTACTTTTAAAGACTTGGAAGCTTTTCCCACTGTTCAGAGGTTACATGAAAAACAAGATAAAAATATCATGGTGGTAGCTTCAGCAGGGAATACTGCCCGGGCCTTTGCACATGTATGTTGCATAACAGGTCAGCCGTTATTGTTATTAGTTCCGCAGGACAGCGCTCATAGAATCTGGACTCTTCATGAGGACACTTCATGTGTTTGTTTGATAACTGTAAAAGGGGATTACTATAATGCCATTGAACTGGCAAGCAATGTGGCTTCAAGAGAGGGATTTGTAAGTGAGGGTGGAGCAAAGAATGTGGCACGCAGAGATGGAATGGGTACGGTTATGTTGGATGCTGCACTTACAATTAAAGCATTACCTATGCATTATTTTCAAGCTGTAGGAAGTGGAACTGGAGGAATATCTGCTTGGGAAGCTTCTATGAGACTTGTGCAGGACGGTCGTTTTGGTAAAGTATTGCCAAGATTGCATCTGGCACAGAACATACCCTGTGCACCTCTTGTCAGGATGTGGGTCGCTGCAGATGTATCCCCAGATGTGATGGAGGTAAATTGTCCAAAGGATATGTATGATGATGTGCTTTTCAACAGGAAACCACCCTACTCTGTCATTGGTGGTGTAAGAGATGCCCTAAAAGCTACAGAAGGTAGGATGTATGGAATTGACAATACTTCGGCGGCACATGCGCAGCATTTGTTTGAAGAAACGGAAGGTATTGACATAAATCCGGCTGCTGCTATTGCAGTTGCTGCTCTTATAAAGAGTTTAGAGATAGGTGCCATTGATCCAAATGACACTATTGTGCTTAATATCACGGGCGGGGGAATAAAAAGACTTCAGAGGGATTATAATACTTATTCGATTGTGCCAGACATGAATGTTTCTGCAAATGACCCGGAAGCTGAGTTGAAAATCGTAAAAAAAGCTACAGAGAAATTTAAGAGGTAAAGAGATGAAAGATGTATCAACACTAACTATTATAGGTGGCGTCAATAAAGAGGGAATTCCTGAGAACATTAAAAGTATTGAATTCAACAAAGGAGAGATAATAGGTATAGTTGGTCCGACTGGGTCGGGAAAAAGCACTCTCATCGATGATATAGAACAACTAGCACGTGGTGACACAGCTTCCAGAAGACATATTCTTATTAACGGTGAAGTGCCAGATGTAGCTATAAGAGTGGATCCCCGCCTAAAACTGGTAGCTCAGCTATCTCAGAAAATGCATTTTCTTGCAGATATGACTGTAGAGGATTTTTTGTCGATGCATGCTCGTAGCAGAGGAAAAAATCCAAAACTTGTGCATCGTGTTTTGGAACTTGCCAATACTCTTACAGGTGAGCCGATTGCTCTGCACCAACAACTTACTGCTCTAAGCGGTGGACAATCACGTTCTCTTATGACGGCTGACATTGCTATCATAAGTGATTCACCAATTGTACTTATTGATGAAATCGAAAATGCTGGTATCAGAAAGCAGGAAGCTTTAGAGTTACTTGCATGTGAAGGTAAAATAGTTATAGTGGTGACTCATGATCCAGTACTGGCTCTTATGGCAACTCGCAGGATAGTGATGAAAAACGGGGGCATGATTGATGTAATCACTACGACTTTACATGAACAGCAGCTATGTTACAAAATAGCTGAGGTGGATAACTGGTTGCTGTCTCTCAGAGAAATCATCCGCAGAGGTGACCTTGTGGAGGGTACAGTATGAAACTTGTTGTACTTGCGGGTACTCCAGGTTCAGGCAAAACTTCTGTTTTACTTCACACAATAAAAGCTCTTCTGTCATTGGGAAACAATCCAACAGTTGTCAAAATAGATTGTCTATGGACTGAAGATGATCAAAGGTTCAAAAAACTTGGAATTCCTGTGCGTGTAGGGCTTGCTAAGGACATGTGTCCTGATCATTTTACTATTTATAATACAGAAGACATGTTGAAATGGGCAGAATCTGAAGGTAGTGATATGCTGTTAAATGAAACAGCAGGTCTTTGTCTGAGGTGTGCTCCATATCCTGATGGCTGTCTTGCTGTCTGTGTTATTGATGTTACTGCTGGACCTAATACTCCTCTTAAAGTAGGACCTCTGCTCACTACCGCTGATATTGTTGTCATGACAAAAGGAGATGTAGTTTCTCAGGCAGAACGTGAAGTTTTCAGGGAAAGGGTACTGGATGTAAATCCTACATGCAGTATTGTTGAGGCAAATGGACTGACAGGTAAGGGTTCTTTCGAACTTGCAGAGTTGATACGCGTTTTTCCTGATATCAGCATTGAAATGAAATTGCGGTATAATCCTCCTCTTGCTATTTGTTCATTGTGTACTGGAGAGATGCGTGTAGCACGTAAGTATCATATGGGAGTTTTACGCAACCTCGATGGTTTTATGGAATACAGGGGTGAGTGAATAGTGGATAAGATTCTGTCACTACTGCCTGGTTACAATTGCGGTGGCTGCGGTTTTAAGCAATGCAGGGATTTTGCAGCACAGATTGTAGATGCAAAAAGTCTTATGAGTTGTCCCTTCCTTGAGAGGGAAATGTTCAGACAAAATATGGAACAGTTAAAGGAGCTTGTGGTTAAAGAGAAAAAAGAAGATCAAATAATGGGTATCATTGATGGAGTAAGAGCTGATTTTTCACTTGGACCCCTTCAAAACGAATGCTCCTGCAGGGAAGATATTCACCCTCTTGATGTATCTCTTGAAATAGAAATTGGTGATATCTTGCGTTACAGGCCATTGGGTTGCCCAATCACACACTTTGCACAAGTCATAGATAAATCTCGCGGTGTATACACAGTACACATAGTAGGGCCTTTACACAGATTTGGAAAGGAAGCCTTCTTTGTCAAAGATGTAGGTTTATGTCTAATTATCGCTTTCGAAGGCTTAGTTGTGAATGGTAATGTTCCTTCTGTCTGTCAGACAGTTAAATTTCTTCCAAAACATTGCATGATGCAGAAAGTACATTCTGGCATTGTGGTTTCGGTGGAGGGTCGCAGGCTCCGTATAGAATCAATTGATCTTAAAGTATGATAAAGAAAAACAACACATGGTGAGATGGGGTGGACGATAACTCTTCAATGGCAGTGTATAAAAGTATGAAAAAAGCAGGTGTAAATTTTGTGGTCAGTGTACCTTGTGTAAATCTTAAAGATCTCATATATATGGTTAACAATGATCCTGAAATCTTACATATACCTGTTACAAGGGAAGAAGAAGGTATAGGTGTATGTGCCGGAGCATATCTGGGAGGAAAAAAAACCGCAATATTAATGCAAAATTCAGGTCTTGGGAATTCCATTAATGCTCTTGCTTCACTTAATAAACTATATGGCATACCCTTATTGATGATCATAAGTCATAGAGGTGTAGAAGGTGAACAAGTCTGTGCTCAGGTGCCAATGGGTATACTTACTCCGCATTTGTTGGAAGCAATGCAGATCCAATTTTTTATGCCATCATCAAAAAGTGAAGCTGAAGATAATATAATTGAAGCAATGTCCACTGCTCTACATAATAAATCTCCCGTAGCTGTATTATTAAAAATAGGTTTCTGGAAGTCAGTATGCTAAGGATAGATGCAATCAACATTATTTCAAATAAAGCTAAAAATGACGGCTCACTGCTGATAAGCAATATTGGTATACCCAGTAAGGAACTGTATTATGTATGTGACAGAGAGAGAAACTTTTACATGCTGGGTTCCATGGGCTTAGCTTCATCTATAGGTCTGGGTTTATCTCTTGCAAAACCTCACAGACATGTTATAACAATCGAAGGTGATGGTTCTATCCTTATGAATCTGGGTAGCCTTGCAACAATAGCAAGTCAGAAACCTCCAAACTATCTTCTGATAATAATAGATAATGGTACCTACGGTTCCACCGGTGATGAACCTACTGCGACATCATTATATACTGACCTTGCAGCTATAGCACGCGGAGCTGGTATAAGAGAAGTATACACAACAAAAACTTCAGAATATCTTATACAGTTAATGAATGAGGTAAAAAGTGGGGTTATAGTTGTCAAAGTAAAGCCAGGAAATGCAGAAGTTCCTAATATAGATATATCGCCGCAGACAATACTTGAAAGATTTATGGAGGAGACGGCTTCTAATATTGATAAATGAATAGTGCTTTTTTATATTTCAGATATAATATAAATTTTAAATATAAATTAAAACAATCTAAATACAATTTTCCAATTTATGATATTCAAAAAATCTACTATTAAAATCTGGTTTTTAATCTTTTTTGGATATAGTTTACAATATTTTGTTATTGTTTTATAATGTCATCAAAATAATGATTTTAATAATCTTTTTACTTTTTATTTACTATTTAGTGCTATTTAGTTTAAGATAAATAGTTTGTCTATATATAAAATATACAATCTTTGGAATAACTGAGTGGTGAACGTTGTTTTGACTCATCATGTAAATACATTGGTCCCAGGTGATGCTTTTAGAGATTGGCTTGTAGACATACTTGGAGATAAAATAAAAAACAAGTATTGTAAAGTAGATGTTTTTAAGTATAGTCATTCTTCCCACACTGTGTGTAGATACAAATTCAAAGGAGAAAGATATAGTGTCATTTCAAAATTTTTCGCAGAACCCACGGGAAAAATTAAGAAATATGACGCATATGAAGCAATGATAAAAGAATATAATAATCTCAAGGAAGTTCAATCCATAATTAATGTACCCTCACCGATTGCCATTCACAGAGAATTCAACTGTGCACTTGTAACCGAGTATATTTCAGGTAAATCACTTTTATGGTATATAGCACAGGAAAAAGATCTTTTCTATCACCTTACATCTGTTGCACATATGTTAAACAATCTTCATAATCATACCATACAAGATTATTATGATAAGACCAGGGATTTCGCTAATTTCCATAATGTGCTAGATCAGCTTAAACTTGATAACAATACAAGAAACCTTTTTAATGAGTTACTTGGAAAATGGTGGTACAGCTCACTTCTTGATACAAAACATGGTTGTATGATTCACAGGGATGCAACACCATCTAATTATGTGTTCCATAAAGGAGTTCCTTATATTCTTGATCTGGAAAGTTCTTGGCATAATGCGCACTATGCAAGGGATTTGGGCATATTATGTTCTGAACTTAAGAACCATTTTCAATTGCATAAAGGCTCAGGTAATCTTGCTGAGCCTTATATCGGTCATTTTTTATGGCAATACAGCCGAAATGAGACTAATTTTATAAAAACTACTAAATTACTTCCATTTTTTATGAGTTTAGGATTTTTGAGGTCGGCTCGCTTGCACAGGCATTATCAGCATTACAATTATTTAATTAGGGAGGCAATTGAATGTTTGAAATCAATAAAATAAAAGGTTTAATTTTTGATTGCTATGGCACTGTGATAGATATTGAGACAGATGAAAATGACTACTATACTTATGATAGTGTCAGCAAATGGCTGAAATATAAAGGTGTGATGATAGACCCTGAAACTCTTAAATACGAATATAATTCTAAGATACAGGATAGAATGAAATCTTCAGAGGAAAAGTATCCAGAGGTAAGAGTAGAAGAAATATTTGCTGAGATATGTAATGAAAACTCATTATGGAAAAGTAATACTACATCTCTTGGCATCGAAGCATCACTGGTTTTCCGCTCAGCATCACTGCGCAGACTCCGTCCTTTTCAGGAAAGTTTAGAGATTCTTAAAAAATATAATAATATGCCAATATGTCTGGTTTCTAATGGTCAGCGTGTATTTTCAGAAAAAGAGTTGCGTTTTCTGGGTTTGCATGACTTTTTTGATCATATTGTCTTTTCTTCAGATGTATTGTATAAAAAACCAGATCAGCGTATATTTAAAATTGCACTATTTCACCTGAATCTCAAGCCAGAGGAAGTTCTTTCTATTGGTGATAACATAGAAAATGATATCACTACACCACAGGAAATGGGAATGCAAGTCCTGCATATTTATGATGCCTGGGAAACCTTAATATCTTGAGGATTAACTGGCATACTCTTTTTATATATAAAGTAAATATATTTAGACTACATTGCCCACTTAATTTAAGGTCAGTTTTATTCATCTGAAAAATGTAGAATAGGATGGAAATATGGAGAGTGGGACTTTTATGCTCTTCAAATAGTCCAGATTGTATAGTTTTATGTATGAATCAATTAATATTAACAGTTTTTTGCCATACCTGTTAATGCAGTTATTGTAATTATCTTGTTAATAGCTATTGATGTGTACCGGCCTTGAGTTATTTCAAGTTGCACAAAGCCATCTTCACATTTTCTCACTGTACCTTTGAATGTGGCTATCCCTCCACAGTAAATTGAAACAGTCCTGCCAAGCATTTCATCTGCGATAAATTTCTCCATCATCCTAATTCTCCAATGTATGATGGTTTCATAAATTAATCTATACATAATTTGACATAAAACTTTCTATTTATATAAAAATAAAAAAAGTATAAAATATTTTTTGTCCATATACACAAATTTTGTAAATAAACGATTTTGATAATTTACTCAACATAAACAACATTATGTTTTAATATACATTATAAATATAATACCCCACAATTTCTACTGGAACTTCCGGCAAACTGCAGCAATCTTATTTCCATACTCTTAATTTTAGACTTTCCAGGGGAAGCCTGTTATACTGTCTGCTACTTATATCTTTATCCTCATCAAAAATCTGAACTCTGAATCCCACTTTGTGGATTATTTCTATATAATGATC
The DNA here is from genome assembly GCA_014361205.1 of Methanomethylovorans sp. Lineage (GTDB taxonomy): Archaea > Halobacteriota > Methanosarcinia > Methanosarcinales > Methanosarcinaceae > Methanomethylovorans. Next base: position 11,185 of record JACIVZ010000033.1, read on the forward strand.
TTTCAGGATAGCACCAGCTACACATCCTGTAAACAAATCCTTATTTTCACGAAGTTCCACAGGTAGTTCCTGCAGAAGCACTATATCTGATATATACATTCTGCCAGCAGGTTTCAAAACACGATAAGCTTCCCTGAATACCTGTTCCTTATCAGCAGCAAGGTTGATGACACAATTACTGATTATAACATCCACTATATTATCTTTTACAGGAAGAGCTTCGATATCTCCTAAGTAAAATTCTGTATTTTTATATCCATATTCTCTGGCATTTTTTATTGACTTTTCAACCATTTCTTTGGTCAGATCCACTCCAAAGACTCTTCCTTTTTCCCCCACCTTTTCAGCAGCCAGAAAACAATCAAATCCAGCACCAGATCCAAGGTCCAGAACGATATCTCCTTCTTTGAGATCTGCAAAAATAAATGGATTTCCGCAACCCAATCCAAGATTCGAATCAGGAAATGCGCTTATATCTTTTTCAGAATATCCGAGACTTACAGAAATATTTTCAACATTATTGCAACAGCTATTGCCACAACAACATGAACCACCAATAAGTGCAATTTCTCCGTATTTTAACCTGATAGCTGCTTTTCTTTCTTCAATGTCCATTTTGGTCACAATCCTGTTTCTAACACTTTTCATTAATTTTTCCATTATCGACTTTACAGGCGCAACAGCTTGGTGCATTCTCATGGCAGATTTTTATATCTCCTATGCCAAAGGTCTGCAAAAGCTGAGTAGTGGCTGAATCACTTATACTGTAAATGATATTCCTTCCATGTTTTTCGTACTTTAGGAGACCAGCTTCTACGAGTACTTTTAAATGCTTTGAAATGGTTGTCTGATCTTTTGCAGTAAGAGAGGCAAAATCGCATGCACAATAATCATGTTCAAGTAAATAGGAAAGAATCTTTAAACGAGTTTCATCACTAAGTGCCTTGAAAATTTTAACCTTTTTTATAATTATATCATTTTGGTTCATATGGTTATATGGCCATATGTGAATACACTCATATATAGTTATGTATCTATTATGAAAGAGAACAACTTGTAAATCAAAACTAAAGAGAATTTAGAACTCAATTTCAACATAGCAACAGATTTTATATAAAAGGTGCATTTGTGAATTTTTAAAAATTTGTTTTTTAAAATCTTTAAATTCGAAAACAGTCAATTAACATATAAGAGTTAACAGATACTTAGATCGCCACAAACATCACAGTCTTTTCTGCGTTCCACTGCAAAAAAATCCATTCTGGCATTCAGTCCGTCCCATATAAGCAATCGCCCTTGCAGGGGTTCCCCTATTCTCAAAAGGCATTTTAAAACTTCATTTGCCTGAATAGTTCCAATGATAGCTGGCGTAACCCCTATAACAGGAGTTACATCTTCTGGAGAAGTAGCTGGAAATACGCATTTCAGACAGGCAGTTTTACCAGGGATTATTGTGATTATCTGACCATCAAAGCCCCGAACAGCTCCATGTACAAGAGGAATGCCAATCTGTACAGCTGCACGATTGAGCAGATACCGTGAAGAGAAATTGTCAAGAGCGTCCACAATAATGTCAGCATCCTTTACAAGTTCCATGACGTTTTCCTCGTTGATAGTCAAATTTCTGGCAATAACATTAACATAAGGATTTATTTGCCGGATTTTTTCTTGAATAGATAAAACCTTTGGTTTTCCTGTATCTTTTTCCCAGTGAAGCACCTGACGGTTAAGATTAGTCTTTTCCACAACATCTCCATCTGCAATTTCTATACAACCAACACCAGCAACTGCAAGGTAAAGTGCTATGGGACACCCAAGTCCACCCCCGCCTGCAATGAACACGCGGGAGCTTTTCAGTCTTTCCTGCCCTTCCTGATTAAAAATCAGCAGCTGTCGATGGTATCGTTTCAATTCCTGTTCATTTAGCAATTTCTCACTCTTCTGGTTTTTACATTTTCTACATTTTAAAAGTTGTTAATTTAATCCACTAAACTTCATGATGAATATCAAAATTATTGAATGAGGAAATTCGGCTTCGGGTTTTTCTGATGATATTGATGAAATCTTTTGTTTCCTGTTTAACATCATTACTGCATACTACTGCAGATATCGCCACCAGCCCAAAGGCACCATTTTCAATTACACTTATGCAATTATCTTTAGTTATTCCTCCAATAGCAACTATAGGAATATGTATAGCATTTTTCACATCCTTTATACTTTTAGGGCCAATACCCTTTCCTGCATCACTTTTAGTAGAAGTTTCAAAGATAGGACCAAGTCCTACATAATCTGCACCACCATTTTCAGCTTTGATAGCTTCATTGATATCATGTACTGTAATACCAATGATTTTATCATTTCCAAGTATTGCTCTTGCAATATCCAAGGGCATGTCATTCTGTCCAAGATGTACTCCATCTGCATTCACTGCAAGGGCAACATCTATCCTGTCATTTACTAAAAATATTGCATCATCACCACATATCGCTTTTATCTGAGATGCTTCTGTGATCAAATCTTTTGTACTTTTGTTCTTCTCTCTATACTGTACGATTCTGCATCCGGCTGAGACTGCATCCAGCACATCAGATAAAGTGCCTTTTTTTGACAATCCAGAGTCTGTCACAAGATAAAAATCAATTTTCGACAGCAACTCTTTTTTATTACTCATGTTTTTTCCTCTGAAGCTAATCATAATTCTTCGAAATTCATCATCTTTTCTGCTATTTCATCAGAGAGATTGAAGACTTCATCGTATAAATTGACCTTGAAGCTTCCAGGACCACGTGATTTTTCAGCTGCAAGTTCACCTGCAATTCCAAAATAACAAAGAGCATCTTTGCATGCATCACAATAATCTGTATTCACAGCGGCGAACAGGCCAATTACTGACGCAGCCATACATCCTGTTCCTACAACAGAACCCATTTTTTCATGACCATTCCTTACAATGTATGTCTTTTTTCCATCGCTTATGATGTCTTCCTTTCCAGTCATTACAACGATGCAAGACTTAAAAGTTGCAAACTTCTGTGCGATTTTTATAGGATCTGCATTAATGGAAGTTGCTTCGACTCCCCTTGTATGAGCTTTTTCTCCAGCAAGTTTAGCTATCTCTGAATAGTTTCCTTTGAGAATGTCCACATGAATGGAATCAATGATCTTTGCAGCTGTATAATCTCTGAACTTTGTTGCACCCACACCAACAGCATCGAGTATAACTGGTATCTTTTTCTCATTTGCTGTTTTTGCTGAAATTATCATCGCATCAGTAATATCGTTTGTCAGAGTGCCTATATTGAGTACAAGTGCAGAGGAGATTCGTGTCATATCTGCACATTCCTCAGGTGCATGTGCCATAACAGGAAGAGCACCAAAGGTACGAGTGATATTTGCACAGTCATAGATTGTAACCCAATTTGTGATGTGGTGAATCAGCGGCCGGGAAATCCTTATTTTTTTCAGAGGTTCTTCCATAATTACTCCTCGATATACTCCTAAAGCATTAATAGTACAATAATGTCGTTTTGAACATCTTTTTGGATGCATCTTATCAAGATGGATACTGACCTTTTTCAATTATCTTTATCAACTTATCAACACGTTTTTTCTGAGATTCAGTTAATGATCCTCTTCTTTTCAAAAGCACTTTTTTGAATAAGTCAGAGTTTTCTTTGTTTACACACGGAAATGCCCTTTCAGCATGTTGTCCAACTTCTTTTGATCTGCACTTTTCAAGGTGGCTGATTATTATTGGAAACACAACTTTTTCATACTCAGGATCTGACTTTGACAATGCAGCGAAAACGCTGATACTATTATCTATTGTGATAACGCTACCTTTCTCATAAGCTTTTTTTATGGTGTCTAAGTTTGCAAAAACTTCTTTTGGTTTGAACGAGGTCACTTTTGAAAGAGCTGTCATAGAACCCCATACCAAACGGTTGTTCTTTGATTTCAATAATTTAACAAAATCATAAACATAATCAGATATCAAAGTTGCATCTCTGCTTCCGATCTCATATAACACTTTGATACAATCATTTGCTATTTTCTCACTGTTATTCGATAATCCATCAACTATCTCTCGTATTCCCTGAAGATCCTTTTTCTTTACCAATTCTTCTGCAAGTTCAATATTAGGAACCTCATCATTCCTACCAAGTGAATATGCTAATCTTTCCAACATTTTCTTCTCCCACTTGTTATTATGCAATTCATTATAGAGGTTTACCTAAACGCTGGTTTCTTCAGAGTCCTTCTGAATTTATTATGAACTGCAGTTTAATTGACCCTATGTATCCTGGGAAAAGTATACAATAGTGAATGTTCTATTATTAACAATTGTGAAAATAAAAAGGTTGTGAATTGGAACAGCATGAATGAAAAATTACAAAAGCGTATTATGCAATTGAAAACAGAACGAAATGCCACCATACTTGCACACAATTACCAACTGCCTCAAGTACAGGATATAGCTGACATAGTGGGTGATTCACTTGAACTTGCACGGGCTGCAAAGTCCATAGAATGTGATGCTATAGTTTTCTGTGGAGTGGATTTCATGGCTGAGACTGCCCATATCCTCAATCCGGAAAAAACAGTACTTTTGCCTGCTGAAGAAGCGTGCTGTCCTATGGCGGCAATGATTACAGCAGATGAAGTTCGCATGCTTCGCAGAAGATTCCCTGATGCTGCTGTGGTCAGCTATGTGAACACAACTGCAGAAGTAAAAGCAGAGAGTGATATCTGTTGCACGTCCTCAAACGCTATCAAGGTCGTGGAATCCCTTGATGAAGAGCAGGTTATTTTCCTGCCAGATAAAAATCTTGCCAATTATGTTGCTCGTTTCTCTTCCAAAGAAATACTACCTTGGGAGGGTTTCTGTTTCGTACATGACAGGATAACGTCAAACGACGTACACAGGGCCCTTCAGAATCATCCGGATGCAAAATTAATTGTCCATCCAGAATGCAGGCCGGAAGTCATCGATATGGCAGATCTCGTATTTTCCACATCCGGCATGATAAAACATGTTTGTTCGGCCTCGGAAAAAGAGTTTATCATAGGCACTGAGATAGGTATTCTGCACCAGATGAAAAAAAAGTGTCCGGATAAGATCTGCTATCCTTTATCTCCAGAGGCAATATGCATCAACATGAAAAAAATCGATCTTGTCGAAATCTGCAAGTCACTGGAATTGCTACAACCTCGGATAACAGTTCCTCAGGATATAGCAAGCAGGGCAAGAAAGGCAATTGAGAAAATGCTGGAATTATAAAAATAATTTATATAAATACTCATGTGCAGGCATAAATATGCAGGTACAAAACATAAAAACATAATAACAAGAAAAGCAAATGCTTACTTTTCACCCTCCATATACAACACGGATTATCTGCAGTTCATCTTCATTACACAAAGCCGAATCTTCAGAGATGATTTGTCCATCCATTACAACGATAACAGAGCTCGGATTGATGCTCAGAAGATGCAATAATTTTTCTACCTTTATGGAAGTTATCTCAATCTTTTCTGTTTTACCTGAAGGTAATTTGACTTTCATAATCACACTTTTTTTAATTATTCTTTTTTCTCTGCGTGCATCTTCCAAGCAACGTACTGAGGCTGTCACTTGAGACAATGCCTACAAGCTGCTTTCTTTCATCAACTACAGGGATAGCCGAAATGGCTTTTTCTTCCATGAGCTTCGTAACTTTGATGATGGATTCTTCAGGAGTTGCAGTAAATACATGACGTGTGATGATCATATCAAGGTCCTTATATCCCTTGGCAACAGCTTTGGCTATGTCCCAGGAGGTAACAATTCCTGCAAGCTGGCCTTCATTTCCTAGCACAGGCAAATGGTTTACTCCATTCTCTATCATTATCCTGGCAGCATCATGCATGGAAGACTGTTCATTGATGGTAGGGCTATCCTTCATAACATCACGGACCAGTAACCTGTCAAGGAACTGGCTGATCATATAGTTCAACTGTCCTGACTCCAGCAAAAAAGCGTCATGACCATAGTTAGAGCGTATTTCACAGTACTGTACCTCAATATCATTGGCAGTTAATGCACTTACAATCTCTTCCGACTGGTACGGAGGATAAAGCCAGTCTGATGTTACTGATATCACCAGAAAAGATGATCTCGCTTTGGAAAAACCCGCTGCCAGAGAACCGTTGATACTAAGGTCAAAATAATCGATAGCTTTTGTGATATACAGATAAGAATTTGCATCAAAACGCCTGGTAAATGATTCTCCCTGATGATGCAGATAACTTTGGACCTGAAACTCAGTGGAAAAATCATATCCTATTGTCTCTTTGTTTTGCAGGTTGCGGCCAAATTTGTTATGCATAGAATCGTCTGAAAGATAGGTAATATGCCCTATCATCCGCGCAAGTGCCAGGCCACGTTCCGGAATACTATCTTTGGAATATTTTCCTTTGTTCCATTTTGGGTCGGCCATGATAGCTTGCCTTGCTACTTCATTAAAAGCTATCTGCTGAGGTGTGGATCTGGCTGTTGTGGCTATTGCAACAACTTTACGTACCATTTCCGGATATGAAACAGACCACTGTAAAGCCTGCATTCCACCCATGGACCCCCCTATCACAGCCAGAAGCTGTTTTATTCCAAAGTGGTCAATAAGAAGTTTTTGCAGGTTAACCATATCACCAATCGTGATGATGGGAAAAGAAAGGCCGTATGGCTCTCCATTTTTGGGGTTAATTGATGCAGGTCCCGTTGTACCATTGCATCCACCAAGGATGTTTGAACAGATAACAAAATAATAATTTGTATCCAATGCTTTTCCCGGACCTATTATTGTATCCCACCATCCAGGTCGGTCTTCACCTTCATGATAACCGGCAGCATGAGCATTACCAGAAAAAGCATGGCATACTAGAATTGCATTGCTTTTATCTTTATTTAGCTTGCCATAAGTTTCATAGGCTATTGTAACAGGGCTGATGGATGCACCACTTTCAAGAATCAGTGTTTCCTCAAAGGTTATGTGTTCTGTTTTTGTTATTCCTACAGATTTATGCATGTTCACACCTTTTCAAGAGCTTGCTTAAGGTCTGCAATAATATCTTCAATGTCTTCGATACCTATTGAAAGCCTTATATAATCCGGTGTGACACCTGTTGCCATCTGTTCTTCCAGGGTCAGTTGCTGATGGGTGGTAGAAGCCGGATGGATGACAAGGCTCTTTGAATCACCAATGTTCGCAAGGTGAGAAAAAAGTTTAAGGTTATCTATGAATCTTTTTCCTGCTTCTGAGCCTCCCTTTACACCAAATCCCATCAATGCACCATATCCTCCCTTAAGATACGTGGATGCAAGTTTATGGCTTGGATGGTCAGGTAAACCCGGATAGTTTACCCATGATACCTTTGGATGAGCTGAGAGAAATTCTGCTACTTTGGCAGCATTTTCCGAGTGTCTCTGTATTCTCAAATGAAGTGTTTCCAGTCCCTGCAGTAACAGGAAAGAGTTAAATGGCGAGATAGCTGCACCTGTATCCCTTAGCAGCTGCAACCTTACTTTGAATATGAAAGCTACATTACCAAGTCCTGGAAAATTGGAAAACATATCCCAGTACCTAAGACCATGATAACTGGGGTCAGGTTCTGTAAATTCCGGAAATTTTCCATTGTTCCATACAAACCTACCGGAATCCACTATAGAACCACCGATGGAAGTCCCATGTCCACCTATGAACTTTGTTGCAGAGTGAACAATGATGTCTGCTCCATGCTCGATAGGTCTTACAAGTCCCACAGCAGTTGTATTATCCACAACAAGAGGTATTCCTGCTGCATGGGCAATATCCGCAATGGCCTTGAAATCGGGGATGTCCAGTTTTGGATTCCCTATAGACTCAATATACAAGGCTCGTGTTTTTTCTGTAATGGCATCTCTGAAGGCTTCAGGGTCTGCAGAATCTACAAAGACAGCTTTTCTGCCCAATTTAGGAAAAGTATAATTCAAAAGTTCATATGTTCCACCATAAAGATTGTTTCCGGATACTATTTCATCACCTGGACGAGTGATAGCCAATAATGCATAGGTTATAGCTGCAGATCCAGATGCAACAGCAAGTGCCCCTGTCCCTCCCTCAATGGCTGCTATGCGTTTTTCCAGTACATCTGTTGTTGGATTCATGATGCGTGTGTAGATATTACCAAGTTCCTTTAAGGCAAAAAGGTTAGCAGCATGATCACTATCTCTGAATACATATGATGTTGTCTGATAAATTGGTACAGCACGTGCTCCAGTTGTCGGGTCTGGTATCTGCCCGGCATGCAGTGCAAGTGTTCCTAATCTATAATTTTGTTCTGTCATTATTAACCCCTTTTTACCTGAAGTCCATATTTTTCAGCTATATCCTGGAAAGTATCTGTCAGATAACGGATCTTTTCCCAAGATAGTCCATATGTGTTCAGTTTCCAGATACGTGTGGCTCCGGCAAATTCCCCGGTTATACCTCTTCCTGAAAGCTCATCCGAAAGGAAGAATCCCTTCCTTTTATGGTACTGAGCGACCTTATCAAAGCTGTTGGTTGTGTCAACTTTTGAAAGAGTATGCTTACGAGGGTATTCGGAAACCACTTTACTACCTTCTATAGAAAGGAAGCCATCAATGAAGTAATTTGCTTTTTTTAATTCTTCTTTCCAGTGTTTCACTCTCTCTTTTACAGTAGGGAAAGAAGCCATCATGCCCAGCAATGTAGCACCCATGAGTGTACAGCCAAGCATTTCCACCTCCTTTATCCCGAACTTGCGCTTGGTGATATCTCCTGTCATCTGAGTTGTACGAAATATGGCAGGTGCCCATTCACTGGTTGTTGCAAGCACGCCGGAAGGTGCAGGTGATGCCATACTTTTATGACCTGAACCTACAACGAAATCTGCTCCTATAGCCTTTCCATCCACCGGCATGACACCTATGGTATATGCTCCATTGTAGAGGAATGGGATGTCGTATTGATGGGCAACCTTCGCTATACCTTTAACATCATGTTCATTTGCATACTGATAATCGAAATGGTCCATCATCACCAGCACAGGGAGTTTGCCAGTTTCTCTTTTGACAGCTTCTATTTTTTCCGCAGTGGCATCTGCAGTTACAAGGTTTTGTTCATTGAGAGGAACTTCTTTTACTAATCCACCTGCTTCCTCCACTGCCAGGAACTCTGTGTAATGGGCCAGAGCTGAAACTATCACAGTATCACCTTTACCTACCAGAGTGGATGTAACAGCCTGGAAACCGCGTCTTGCACCCGGTACGACACGGGCAACGTCCATATTGACAAAGCTGGCAAGCTGTTCATGAAAAGAAGCAATTGGTGGATTGCTGATCTTGTCCAGCCTGAAGGGTTTTCGGCAGGCGTCACAAGTGGAATAACCATCACCATAAGCTATGAGTGCCTTGCGTGCTTCTGGTGTGAGTCTGCCTGCAGCCTGTATCGGCTGGATATTGATGCCGTTTTCCTCACGGCTTCTTATATCAATGGTACCGGCTATTTTCCATACGTTGGGTGTGCCTGTACCGGCTTCAAGATCATCCAATATTGTCCTTACTTTGCTGACACCTTCACGGATAATACGTTCATCTTCTGGACCTGTGATATTAGGAAGCCTCTGTCTAAGTATTTCCCTGATATCTTCAAGGGCAAATAATGCCTCAAATATTTTCTGTGTTCGTATATCCATATTTCTCCTCTGAGTAACTGTGATAGATTTTGAACCTGCAGATAGATAGATAGATAGATAGATTAAACCAAAGCTGAGACCCGGATTCGAACCGGGATAAGATGGATCTGCAGTCCATCGCGTAGCCTTTCCGCCATCTCAGCAGAGTTATTTCACAATTGTGAAGCAATAAATGTAAAAACAATTGGCTCTGTAGAAATCCTCATTTTTATAACAATCATAACCTTGATAGATCTGTCAAGGTTATGCACCAATAGCTTGAATTTGACTTCTTTTAGTTGATTCCAATATCTTTTTGCTCTAATCTCCTC
>JACIVZ010000034.1 GCA_014361205.1 Methanomethylovorans sp.
CTTTACTATTAACAATTATTAAAAAATATATTTATTTTAATATATTGAGAGGAAAATTCTGAAAAATATACCAACTGCGTGCAATAACAAGAAATAGAGTATATTCTAATAAAAAATTTAGAACAAAAATTATATTAAAGTCATTAATGCAACACAAAATTGAACATATATTTCAGTTAATCATTATAATAAAAACATTTTATCCAGTTATAATTAGCAGAATATGCAGTAGTACACATCTCAGGTTTTCAAACGTCCGTGAATATCTATTTCTCCACGCACTATCCTTGTAGAAGAGATACGTATATGGTCATCAGCAAGGACATAATCTATTTTCACTATAGTTATATCCTTAAGATTCTTTTCTGCTCTGAGCTTATTGATCTTCACTGCAACCGGATATGTTTCAGGAGATACTACAATATAATCGTAATCCTCTTCCAGAGTTTTACCATATGGATCATTCAGCTCTATAATGCTATATTTTTGACCTTTTTCTATTGTCTGTATATATCTGATAAGTCTTTCTTTTCGAATATTGTAATCTGGTATTTTACGAGGGCGACTGCTTGCCATTTTATTGGAAGTAAGACCAATATCAACTTCTCCGTTGCCGGCAAGCTCAAAGGCTTTTCTTATTAGTTCTCTGTGTCCGTCATGCAGACATTCAAAAGTTCCACCGACTACTACCCTGGACATTGGTGGTACAAAGGGTATTGTATAAAATAAATGTTTGCTTGCCTATATAAAAAGTATCACCATAATAAAGGGGCTTAGCATGCAGGGCTTTTATTTCAAAGATATCAAGATCTCTTGTCCCATCTGCTACATATGCATAATTTCCAGATACAGCAACACCCATTGATTTATCAGAGCTGTTCTTAGCGCCTGCAAACTTTGGTGCTGAAGAATCATCGATATCCCAATTAGTTGCCTGCTGCAGCCACATTTGTTGCAAAGTGATCATTACCATATGTGCGTATGAACACCACATCAACTGCTCTGGCCGAGCTAATTTCTGCAATCATTACAATGGAGAGCAATAATACTCTAAATAATAGATTTAACCTGTTATGCATCACATACCCCTTATTTGAAATACATTTTTATTGAAATATAATAAATATTAAAATATCTTTTTTGAGTTATATAATAGTTAACCAAAGTTATACATTATATAGCTTTCCCTAATCGAGTATTTGAATTGAGGAAGAAATCAAATCATAATGAAGGAACTGAAATTACTTTGGTAAATGGTTATTACTTTCACTCCACTCTCTTCACTTATATATAGCGAAAAATCAATAGTTCATTGAATTGTGCACCGGAAAGTTAACATGTGCACCACAAAGGAGTCATAAAAATGTCAGAAGTATTACTTGAAGATCTGGATCATGTTGGTCCGGCAACAGCTCAAAAACTTATTGAAGCTGGCTTTTCAACTGTAGAGGCTATTGCAGTATCATCTCCTGCTGAGCTCGCTGCAACCGCTGATATTGGCGAATCCACAGCAGCAAAGATTATACAAGCAGCTCGTAAAGCTGCCGATATAGGCGGTTTCGAGACAGGTGATGTGGTAATGGAACGCAGAAAGCTAGTAGGCAAGCTCTCTACTGGCTGCAAGGAGTTTGATGAAATCATGGGAGGGGGAATTGATTCCCAAGCTATCACCGAAGTATATGGTGAATTCGGATCAGGCAAAACTCAGGTTGCTCACCAATTAGCTGTCAATGTTCAGCTGCCTAAGGAAAAAGGTGGACTGAATGGTTCTGTTATAATGATTGATACTGAGAATACATTCAGACCAGAAAGGATAAAACAGATGGTGGAAGGACTTTCAGAGCTGTATGATGAAAACTATAATGCTGAAGATTTCCTCAAAAACATACATGTAGCAAGGGCATACAATTCAAATCATCAAATCTTACTCGTTGATGCTGCATCAGAACTTGCCAATGAACTAAAAGATTCTGACAAACCTGTGAGACTGCTCATAGTAGACTCCCTGACTGCGCATTTCAGAGCTGAGTATATTGGACGTGGTACTCTTGCTGACAGACAGCAAAAACTCAACAAACACCTCCATGACATTCAGAGATTCGGTGATCTAAACAACGCTGTGGTGCTGGTAACAAACCAGGTAATGGCAAAACCGGATGCATTCTTTGGAGACCCGACAAAGCCCATAGGCGGACATATACTTGGCCACACTGCTACTTTCAGACTTTATTTGCGCAAATCAAAAGGTGATAAAAGGATAGTCAAGCTTGTGGACGCACCTAACCTTCCAGACGCTGAAGCAGTGATTGCTGTCACCCCCGCTGGCCTGCGTGACCCTTGAACAGCAGGTTTTTAAACCTTTTTTCATATTTATCTGCATGAAATTTAAGGCCATTGCAGTTGATATTGACGGAACTATTACATCCATGAACAGAAGCCTTGACATAATAGCTGTTGAAAGCCTGCGTTCTCTCAAAATTCCCGTAGTACTGGCAACTGGCAATACACTCTGCTATACACATGCTGCTGCAAGACTTATAGGAGTAGAAGGAATAGTGATAGCTGAAAATGGGGGAATCGTTTCAACTGGTTTTGACACACTTCCCATTGTATCTGAATATATCAAAGACTGTGATAAAGCTTTTCAATTACTGTCAGGTAAATTTGAACTGACTAAGCTTGATTCTGAATATCGTAAGACAGAAATAGTGCTAAGAAGAGATTTTGACGTAGAAATCGCCAGAAAAATACTTTATGAAAATGAGCTTAACGTAGAAATTATTGACACACATTTCGCAATTCACATCAAGAGCAAATACATAAACAAAGGTACTGGCCTTATTAAAGTTGCAGAACTGATGGGCCTTGATCCAAAAGATTTTGTCGCCATAGGTGACTCTGTGAATGATATAGAAATGCTTAAAGTAGCAGGTTTTAGCATAGCTGTAGGTAACGCGGATGATGATCTAAAGAATATGGCTGATTTCGTTTCCGATTACAGTTACGGAGCCGGCACAGCAGAAAGTATAAACTACCTTCGGAAAAATGACCTGATCTAAAAACATAAATGGCAAAACCTTTCATTCAACAGGTTTGCCAAGTGCAGCATTTTTATCTACTACAATATAATCTTTAATAGCTCTTACAGAGGCAAAAGGCAGAAGAATGTACTGATCATCTGTCCTGTACTTGGAAACATCCAGACCCATATCTGGCTTTACTATCAGATCAATTAGTTCTCCTGTTTTTCCATCCATAACTATGTTGAAAAGCACCCCCAGTTCAGTGCCATCAGTTGCCATTACCTGTTTGCTGGAGAGGTTTTTAGCAAATACCTTCGTCATATAGTTCACCCGATTACTCAAAACTTTTCATATATTCATCTATATCCTATATAAGAGCTTGTTTCTTCTTTAGGTATCCCGCCCTTGAAAAGCTCATGTATTCTCTGATAGTATGACATCAGATTCTCGGAAAGAGTGGGCCTTACCTTATTCAATGCTTCCCTGAAATATTTCATTTCTATTTTTTCTATATTGAAGTTCTCTCTCAGAGCAAGCATTACAGCTTCCCTGCATACTGCTTCTATGTCCGCACCTACATATCCTTCAGTGATATTTGCAAGTTCATCAATAGATACATCGCTTGCAAGAGGAATATTTCTTGTATGTATCTGGAAGATACTCTTTCTTCCCTCTCTTGTGGACTGGCCAACAAGTACCAGTCGGTCAAACCTGCCTGCCCGGAGCAATGCAGGATCAATCATATCCGGCCTGTTGGTTGCAGCAATAACAACTACCTCTTTCAGGGCTTCAAGACCATCAAGTTCAGTTAGCAGCTGGTTAACAACCCTTTCAGAAACTTTTGCATCCTCTGAAAACGAACTTCTTGCAGATGCAATCGAATCTATCTCATCAAAAAACACAACACAAGGTGCTACCTGCCGGGCTTTCTTGAATATTTCCCGAATCGCACGTTCTGACTCTCCCACCCATTTGGAAAGCATTTCAGGTCCTTTAATGCTTATGAAATTTGCTTTGGATTCATTTGCAACAGCCTGAGCTATAAGAGTTTTACCTGTCCCAGGAGGGCCAAACAATAATATCCCTTTTGGAGGTTTTATTCCCATCTGCAAAAACCTCTCAGGCTTGGTTATGGGCCATTCTACTGCCTCTATGATTTCCTGTTTGACATTGTCAAGTCCTCCGACATCAGACCATTTAACAGATGGTATTTCAACAAGTACCTCACGCATCGCAGAAGGACCTATTTCTCTTAAAGCATTTTCAAAATCCCATCGCGTCAAGACAATTTGATCCAACTTTTCCTGGGGAATCAGATCGTCATCAAGGTTAAGGTCGGGCAAAACTCTTCTTAACGCTCTCATAGCAGCTTCCTGCACAAGGGCCAGTAAATCTGCACCCACAAATGCCTGAGTATTCTTGGCAATCTCTTCAAGGTATTTCTCATCAACGTCGCTTCCAAGAGGCACACCACGTGTATGAATCTGTAATATCTCTAATCTGCCTTCAGCATCAGGAACCCCAATTTCTATTTCTCTGTCGAATCTTCCTGGTCTACGTAGTGCAGGATCTATAGCGTCCAGACGATTAGTGGCACCTATTACTACTACCTGTCCTCGTTCTTCTAAACCATCCATCATGGTAAGCAACTGAGCAACCACCCGGCGTTCCACCTCTCCTGTTACATTTTGCCTTTTAGGAGCGATAGAATCAATCTCATCAATAAATACTATAGAGGGGGCATTTTCTTCAGCCTCTTCAAATATCTTACGGATACGTTCTTCACTCTCCCCATAGTATTTACCCATGATTTCAGGACCGGCTATATAAAGGAAATTTGCCCTTGATTCATTTGCAACAGCCTTAGCTATTAAGGTCTTTCCTGTTCCGGGGGGTCCGTATAATATGATACCTTTAGGCGGTTCAATGTTCAATCGCTGGAAAAGTTCAGGATGTTTAAGAGGCAATTCTATCATTTCTCTTACTCTTTGAATCTCTTCTCCAAGTCCACCAATGTCTTCATATGTGATACCCCGTGCAGCACTTTCATATCCTCTTACGGGTTTTTGACGCAGTTCTACCTCTGTTGTCTCATTTACTATGAGTATTGACTCATGCGGCTGAGCCTCTACAGCAATGAGAGGTATTGCCTGTCCACCTGAGGATTGGCTTGCCATCGGCTGTGTCATAGAACTTATGATGGGGATGACATCACCCACCACAAAAGGTCTTTTTAATATGTTGCGTTTTATAATCTCCTTAATATGATCACCATATTCCATTACCACGCCTTCTGGAGGAGCAAGTACTAAGTGAGTGGCTGGTTCGAATTCTGCTTTTTTGATAGTGACTCTTTCTCCTATACCTACTCCTGCATTTTGGCGGATGAATCCATCTATTCTAACGATACCCTGCCCCCAATCCTGGCGATCTGCTCTCCAGACCTTGGCACATGTTCTTCTCTTACCGATTATTTCTACTATATCCCCCGGAGAAAGCTGGAGGCTGAGAAGAGTGCTGGGGTCCAGGCGAATTATGCCACGTCCGAAATCATTCGGATGTGCTTTTTCAACCTTAATCTGTATTTCGTCCATGGTGTCATCCTGTAATTGAATCTAACTGTAATTGGATTTAACTGTAATTGAATCTCATATATAGTCCGATTATAGGTATTTATTTTTATCTAATACATAAAAATAGAGGTTCGTTATTGAAACTAAAGTCAAGGCTACAAGAGATATAGTAAGAGACTGAATGGAACATATGAAGAAACATCTGACTGAAATATCAAAAAAATATAGACATTTTATGATTAACAATTGGATTGAATCTAAATAATATCGAATATTGCTTTAAGAAATCAATTAATAAACTAAGGCCTCTATACCAATGTGAAGACATGAATTTCAGTATTAACTAACATCTCTATTAAGTTAAACTGACTTAATTTTATGTATAACCGTCAAGTTAATTATCGAAAATTGTAATATATATATAATAACCATGCAATGGGGGTGAATTTATTGACTGAGAAAAGTACATTGGATTGGATAGCATTAGTGCTTGTTATAATTGGGGGTCTCAACTGGGGACTCTTCGGGATATCTCAAGATTTAAATCTTGTTGCACTTATATTCGGCTACAGCATCATAGCAAGGATTGTTTATATAGTTGTAGGTTTGTCAGCCTTATATACAATTTACTATGCAACAAAGAAATAAAATGTGAATAATTGTTAGCCTGTAAATTGCAGGGTTGGTTTAAAATTTCTTTTTTATTCTTAACTAAACATAGTTAATACTATAAACAACAATCCAGATCAGCAATATTTTTTGTTCAATGTACATGCACATCGCAGATAATTCAACCACACATATCTCATTTCCTTCTTTTTTATTTCATCATGTGCCTTGTAAGGCTATCTCTTGCCATATTTATCTCGGAAACTGAGAGCTCTATGGAGGCGTCCATGAACTTAATTCTCAACATATCACCTCCCACAGTACCAATGATAAAATATGGCACTCCCTGAAGTGCTTCCTCAACAACTTCTGGTTCAGAAGTGGTAAGAATAGCCCTTACATAAGACTCGGAGAAGAGTGCATCGTCCGCTCGCAAACCTTCACATGCTTTCCCAAGATCCACATCTGCCCCAATGCATGTACACATCTCACACAGAGCAGCTCCTAATCCTCCAAGTGAAACATCATGTGAGGAAGTGACTTTTCCAGTATTCACTGCTTTTATTATAGAATCTATTATTTTTGGACCATTATCAGGAACTTGAGGAGCATTTCCCTCCAATTTTTTACCGAGCAGACTATAATATTCCGAACCGCCGAGTTCATCTCGCGTCTTACCCACCAGAATTATGACATCATTCTTGCGACTAAAAGAGGAAAGAGGTATCCCTGAAACATTATTTGTAGTTCCTACGATCCCTATGGAAGGGGTAGGAAGAACCGCTGTATCAAATTCATCACTTTCATTGTATAATGATACGTTTCCACCAACCACCGGTATTTGCAACTCCCTCGAACCATCACCCAATCCCAGAATAGCTTGTTTGAAATACCAGTAAATATCTGGTCTTTGTGGATTCCCAAAATTCAGACAATCCACAAGAGCAAGACATTTTCCTCCTTTAACCGCAATATTCATAGCATTTTCATAAACCGTACCCTTTCCTCCCTGATAAGGATCAATCATAGTATGCCTTGGATTGCAGCCACAGGAGAGAATTATACCTTTATTTCCTTCTATACGTAAAACTGAGGCGTCATCACCAGGTTTTACCACAGTTCTTATCTGCACTTCGTGATCATATTGCCTGTATATCCATTCTTTTGATGCCACGTTATGGGAAGAAAGCACTTCCAGAAGTACCTGCTTAAGATCAGATGGAATTTTTGGCTTCTCTTCCGGAATTTTTTCTGCTGGTGAGATAGATGGCATTTCACATGTGGGTGCACCTTCAGCAAGAAGCTTGATTGGAATATCAGCAACAATTTCACCCTTAAACTCTACTGTATAGTATAATCTTTCGGTAAGTTCACCTATTACACTGGCATTGAGATCATATTTTCTTGCGATGTTTAGTACAGCTTCCACATCCTGCGGTTCTACTTCAAAAAGCATTCTTTCCTGAGATTCTGCTATGAGAATTTCATATGGTGTCATACCTTTTTCCCTCAGGATGACATTGTCGGCAATTATATGCATCCCCAAATTTCCTTTAGATGCCATTTCTGAACTTGCCCCTGCAAGTCCAGCTGCGCCTAAATCTCTACAGGCCTTTACATACCCCAGTTTCACTGATTCCAATGTAGCCTCTATAAGAAGTTTTTCTGTGAAGGGATCACCTATCTGAATACTAGGTCTGTCCTCTGCTTCTGAACTTTCAGAAAGATCCCTGGAAGCGAAAGATGCACCTCCAAGTCCATCCCTGCCTGTTGTTGATCCTATTAAGATAACTTTATTGCCTGCTTTCTGAGCCTTGGCCGTTACAATGTTCTCTTTTCTTGCAAGTCCTATACATGCAACGTTTACAAGTGGATTACCACTGTAAGTTTCATCAAAGAAAGCTTCTCCTCTGACTACTGGCACACCTATGCAGTTACCATAGCTTGCAATACCTTCAATGATATGTTCAAACAAGTATAGATTCTTAGGCGTGTTAAGTGGACCAAAATAAAGAGGATCCATAAGAGCAATAGGTCTTGCGCCCATGGATATAATATCCCTTACAATACCTCCTACACCTGTTGCTGCTCCATTGTATGGATCCACATAGGAGGGGTGATTATGACTCTCCATGCCAATTGCAAGTACCCAGCCATCATCAAAATCCACAATAGCCGCATCATCACCTGGTCCAATGATTACCTTTTCGCCGGTAGTTGTGAAGGTTTTTAACAAAGGTCCACTGGAGCGATATGAACAATGCTCACTCCACAGATTGAGAAAACAACCTTCTTCCACAATATTAGGTTCTCTTCCCATTTTTTCAGTTATCAGTTTCAAGTCATTCTCTGGTAACATTGTGCGCCTCAGAATACAATTCATTTTTGTATTTCCTTAGGCTTAAAAGCACTCAAGTTTAAAAAAGATTCGTTCAATCTTCAGTTCAGCTATCTGCCCGAAACAAAAAATGTATAGGATGGGAATGAGTATTGACTTTTGAATCTTCTTCCAATGAAGATTATAAAGATACATTGTTAAATTTTAAAAATTAAACTGGAAATTGATATATAAACCATAAAGGCGTTAGGATTTATTATGATACAAGACTTCAAAGAAACATATAAGGAAGTACTCCAGGCAATATTGCCATTAACATTAGCAGTTCTGTTAATTATGCTGTTGTTTATGGATATGGATTCAGATCTTGTAATAACTTTCCTTAAAGGAACTATTTTTGTGATTTTTGGAATGGGTCTTTTTCTTATGGGTGTGAAATTAGGAATGTTGCCCATTGGAGAAGCTATTGGCGCAGATCTGCCACAGCACGGTTCCGTAATTTTTATAGTAGTGGTAGCGTTCTTGCTTTCTTTTATGGCAACTGTAGCTGAACCGGATGTGAGGGTATTGAGCACCATGATAGAATCCGTTTCAGATGATAATATATCGCGGAGTGCTTTGATACTCTCCATAGCGTTGGGAGTAGGTTTCTTTGTAACTGTATCTATGCTCAGAATAATATATGGTATTCCTTTGAAACACATATTATTTGTAGGTTATTTGATTGTACTTTTACTTGCATTCTTTACTCCAATGGAGTATCTTGCAATATCTTTTGACGCTGGAGGTGTTACCACAGGTCCTGTGACAGTTCCCGTCATACTTGCTCTTGGAGTTGGACTATCTTCTGTTCTTACTGGCAAGTCTGAGCTTTCAGAGAGTTTTGGATTGATAGGGCTTGCATCAATTGGTCCTATCCTTAGCCTGATGATCCTGGGAATTATATCATATTGAGTTGAGGGAATATGGGAGAAATTATAGATATCATAATAGAGGTTTTTCAAGCTCTTTTTCCTCTTATTATATTTTTTGTATTTTTTCAGTTAAGATATCTTAAACTTCCTTCTTTTGAAGTCCTCAAGGTATCTGCAGGTATATTAATGACAGCTATAGGAATGATATTATTCCTGTATGGAGTTTATAATGGTTTTTTCCCTATCGGACTTAAAATAGGAACTTTCTTTGGCAGCATTGAACATATGTGGATTTTAATACCTGTTGGTTTTATTCTTGGTTACATGGCCACATTTGCTGAACCGGCTGTGCGAGTGCTCTGTTATCAGATAGAGAAATCTTCAAGTGGATACCTACAAGCAAAACTTATGCTTTACACTTTATCTTTTGGGGTCGCTGTATTTGTTGCTATCGCAATGGCCAAGATAGTCTATGGCATACCCTTTCTCTACATCATTGTTCCTGGATATCTCTTAGTATTGATATTACTATGGTTATCAGATAAAGATTTCATTGGAATTGCTTTTGATGCCGGGGGGGTTGCCACAGGACCCATGGCTGTAACATTTCTAATGTCAATGGTAGTGGGAATGGCTTCTGCCCATACTGAAAGAAATGCAGTGGTAGATGGTTTCGGGCTTATTGCAATGATAGCTTTAGCACCAATCATATTTGTCATGCTTCTTGGTATATATGTTAAATATAAAAGGAGATAAATTAATGTCAGAACAAAATCAATATTCTCTGATAGTAACTATCGTGAAGAAAGGTTGGGGAGACAAGGTTGTTAATGCTTCCAGAAAAGCAGGAGCAAAAGGCGGTACTATATTATACGGTAGGGGCACTGGTGTCCATGAGAATAAAAGTCTTCTTGGCCTGATGATAGAACCTGAAAAAGAAATAGTTTTAACAATAGTTGAAGCTAAGATAGCTGATAAGATTGTAGAAGCTATAAAGGATTCAATAGGTATCAATGAGCCTGGATGCGGGATAGGATTTATTGTGCCACTGGAAAGTATATTTGGTACTGCACAAATAACATGTTCTTCTTATTGTTTAATCAATGATGAAAAATAATTAATAAACATTTCTTATCGACATAACATAAATAACAGGAATAAATCATTAGTAAATCCTGAATAAGAATATGTTTATAGACAGGTACTCCTTTGAGTAACAGTAAAAAGAAAGAAGTACCTGAGAAATTTATCCATATTTTAGAGATTATCTCTGACCCATTGTGCTCCTTTATCCAGTACCTTCCTGTTGATATCAATAAGTTTCTGCTTCCCTGCAAAATTCTCTGCTATTGCCTCAGTAAAAACATACTGAGGAAGTTTAGTGATACCAAGTTCCTGTAGTACTCCAAGCATTACTGTATTGGCAGCTTTTTCAGCTCCTTCCTTGTGTGCGATCTCCATAGCAGGAACTGCTATCGCACGAACATTCCCGGGAATAGAGTATTCATCTATGGTGGAATCATAGAGAATTACCCCTCCGGGTTTCACATCTTTGCAGAATTTGTCAAGAGAAGGACGATTCATTGCTATCAATATATCTGATTCATAGACTACAGGTGAACCTATAGGAGAACCTGATATTACTACAGAACAATTGGCTGTACCGCCTCTTTGCTCCGGACCATAAGATGGATACCATGAAACATGCCTTTGAGCTCTACAGGCTGCTTTTGCAAGTATCAGCCCAAGGCTCAGTACCCCTTGTCCTCCAAAACCCGCAACTTTTATTAATACCTGACCGAAAGAAGGGTCTTCGATCGCATCGGCAGTTGCTTCTGTTTCAAGGTTGAAAACCTTATCTATCGTCTCTTTACTAAAATTACTCTCATTGCGGCAGAGAGGCTCCACTTCATTTGACCTGTCTCTGAAATTACCAAGAGGGAACTCCTTTTCCATCTGCTCATTTATAAAAATTGTACTTGATTCTGCATCCTGCTTGAGGTTGGTGGGACAAGGAGATAGTACTTCCACAAAAGCATATCCTTTGCCATCACGTTGGATCTCCAGAGCTTTTCTTACAGCTTTACGTGCTTTACGGATATGGGCTATATCTGAAACTGATACTCTTTCTATAAAAACAGGTGCCTCTAAGCTATTCAATAACTCGCACATATGAAGAGGATAACCAGTGTACCGTGGATCACGTCCTGCAGGACACGTAACTGTTATCTCACCTATAAGAGTGGTAGGCGCCATCTGACCACCTGTCATACCGTATACTGTGTTGTTCACAAAAAAGACAGCTATCTTCTCTCCACGGTTAGCCGCCTGAATAGTTTCATTAAGACCGATGGATGCAAGGTCACCATCTCCCTGATAAGAAATAACCACTGCATGATCAAGTGCTCTTGATACCCCTGTACCCACTGCAGGCGCACGTCCATGAGCTACCTGCACGTTTCCACAATCAAAATAATAATAAGCAAACACTGCACATCCAACTGGACTAATCATGACTGTACGATCCTGAATTCCCAACTCTCCTATTGCCTCACCTATAAGTTTGTGTAAAATACCATGACCACATCCAGGGCAATAATGAGTAGCAGTAGGAGCAGATCCTCCTTTGCGGAAAAATATGGAGTACAGACCTGCAGGCTTGCCTATTATCTTTTCTTTCATAAATTCCCTCCTATTGCAACCTTTTCTATTTTTTGCATCACCTGATCAAATGTGACGAGATTTCCCCCAAGCCTGTTCACAAGTTCGACAGGTCTTTTGAACCTTGTTGTAAGAAGTACATCATCCCGCATCTGACCATTGCTCATTTCAACGCAGATGAATGTACATTGCCTTGTCTTAGCTAGTTCAAGAAGTTCTTTTTCAGGAAATGGAAACAGAGTGATAGGCCTAAAAAGACCAGCATTTATGCCTTTTTTCCTTGCCTGCTCCACAGCAGATCTGCAAATCCGGCTGCTTATGCCATAAGAAACTAGGATGATGTTCGCATCCTCCATCATATATTCTTCATATTTTACTTCCTGTTTTTTGATCGTTTCGTATTTTTCCTGTAGTTTGTTGTTGAATGTTTCAAGCTGTTCAAAGTCAAGGAAAATAGAAGTTATAAGATTCTGGCGTGTAAGAGGAGTAGCATCGACAGCCCAGGAAATATCAATCTTTGGTTGTACTGCGCTTGTTGGAAACTTAAGAGGTTCCACCATCTGACCAAGAACACCATCTGCCAGAACAACTGCAGGATTACGATATTTGAAAGAAAGGTCAAAAGCCTTGATAGTAAGATCGCACATCTCCTGCACAGAATTAGGAGCAAGCACTATGTTCTTGTAGTTACCATGGCCTCCTCCTTTTACTATTTGATTGTAATCACCCTGTTCGGGACCAATATTTCCAAGTCCAGGTCCAGCTCTCATTATATCTACTATAACGCAGGGCAATTCTGCACCAGCAAGGTATGAAATACCCTCTTGCTTAAGGCTTATACCTGGACCTGAAGATGCCGTCAGCACTCTATGACCTGTAGCTGCTGCACCATATACCATGTTTATGGCTGCTTCTTCTGATTCTGCCTGAACGAACTTTCTGCCCAGTATGGGAAAATAGCGGGATGCTTCATGCAGTATCTCACTTGCTGGAGTGATTGGATATCCGAAGTAACAATCGCAGCCTGCATACAGTGCTCCTATAACAACTGCTGTGTTGCCTTTTACTAATTGTGTTACCATGTGAACTCTCCCTGGAGTATATTTATTCCTTCAGAGGAATGTGTATTTCAATAGCAAGAGGTTCTGGGCATGTATAGTAGCAATTGGCACATCCTATACATCCAGAACCCACATATTCTACATAGTGGTATCCTCTCTCATTAAGACATTCACTCATCTTGAGAACTTCCTTGGGACAAGCTATAATGCAGCGGCCACAAGCTTTACACTCTGATATATTGATAACCGGATAAGGGTCTTTTTTTTCCGTGAAATCCGACATTATTTCAACCCTCTTATTTAAGATGCATTAAATCAACAAGTATAAGCATCCAAAAAATAATGGTCTTATTGGAAAGACCATATATGTTTGTAGCTTTTGGTGTTTTTCCATTTGCTATATACATATGCTATAAATAGTTCACCACAGAAAATTTTATTTCTGTTTGTCTTTTTCACGGATCTCCACACGTCTGATTTTGCCGCTGATAGTCTTGGGGAGCTCAGGTACGAACTCAACTATCCGAGGATATTTATACGGAGCTGTTACTTTTTTAACATGCTCCTGTAGCTCCTTTTTCAACTCTTCACTGGCTGTATAGTTTTTTGTAAGCACAATAGTCGCCTTAATAACCTGTCCACGTATTGGATCAGGAACTCCTGTAATGGCACATTCAAGAACCGCAGGGTGTTCCATCAATGCACTTTCCACTTCAAACGGGCCTACTCTGTAACCAGATGTTTTAATAATATCATCTGCTCTGCCTACAAACCAGAAATAGCCATCTTCATCTTTCCAAGCCATATCTCCTGTATGATAATATCCATCATGCCATACCTCTGCGGTTCTTTCAGGCTCTAAGCGGTACCCCGCAAAGATGCCAGGAGGATTACCAAAACTGGTATCTATACATATCTCACCTTCCTCACCCACCTCACAAACATGACCTTCTGCGTTAATTAATTCTATATCATACATAGGTGAAGGCTTACCCATTGAACCTGGTTTTGGCTCCATCCAAGGATATGTTGCCACACTTACCACTGTTTCTGTTTGTCCAAAACCTTCCATCAGTTTCAAACCTGTTAGAGCAAGAAACTGCTCATACACCTCCGGATTTAATGGCTCACCTGCAACAACACAGTATCTAAGCTTACTAAAATCATATTTGCTAAGATCTTCTCGGATAAGGAAACGGTAAATAGTGGGTGGAGCACAGAAAGTAGTTACATTATATTTTGCAGTTTTTTCGAGCATTTTATCTGCTGAAAAACGGTCATAATCATACACAAAAACTGCACTGCCTGCAATCCATTGACCATATATCTTGCCCCAAATGCATTTAGCCCATCCGGAATCAGCAACTGTATAGTGAAGGCCGCCATCTGTTACATTCTGCCAGTATTTTGCAGTGATAATATGTGCAAGGGGATAGACAAAATTGTGCTGCACCATCTTAGGAAGACCAGTGGTACCTGATGAAAAATATATAATAGAAATATCATTATTTGATGTTGCCGCTTCTCCGGCAGGTCTTGGAAATTTTTCAGAGGCTGCTTCGATTTCAGAATCAAAGTTAATCCAACCTTCGCGATCTGAACCCAGTACTATCCTGTGCCTAAGTAGAGAACTGCATTCTTTATAGGCTGCATCAACCTCTCCAAGTATATAGTCATCCCTTGCACAAACCACTGCCTTTATTCCTGCACGCTCCACTCGATACACTATATCTTTTTTAGTTAGCATATGAGTGGCAGGTACTGCAATGGCTCCTATCCTGTGCAGTGCCAACAAACAGAACCAGAATTCATATCTGCTTTTTAGTATGAGCATTACGTTGTCGCCTTTCTTAATACCATACTTAACGAACATGTTTGCTGTCTTGTTACTATAATACTGCAAATCTTTGAAATTAAAGAAGGCTTCATTTCCATTATCATCGCACCAGACCAAAGCCTGTTTTTCTGGCTGTTGCATTGCATATACATCTACAACATCATAAGCAAAATTAAAATTCTCAGGGATATTAATTGTGAAGTTTTCCTTAAAGTCCTCATAAGACTTAAAATCTATAATCGGAACAAAATTTTTCAGCAATGATGACATTTATCTCATCTCCAATTACATTATAACTGCAAGGAATTTTGCACTCTTCCCGCCAACTGCAGCCATACCATGCGGATAGTTAGAATCGAAGAATATGGAGTCGCCCTCTTCAAGCACTATCTCGTTATTGTAGATGACTACCTTTAAACTTCCTTCAAGTACAAAATCAAATTCCTGACCTGGATGAGAGTTCATGGAGATTTGTGTACCTTCTGGTTTTGGCTCCACCTTGACAACAAATGGCTCGGCCTTTTTATGCACAAAATTGGCAGCCAGACTCTGATACTTGTATTCTTTTCTCCTTTCCACAGCTATCCCCCTATCCTTACGAGTAACTGTAAAAATATGCATGCGAGGATCTTCTCCTTTAAGCAATACAGACATGTCGACTTTCAGTTCATTAGAAATTTCATAGAGAATGCTGGCAGGAATATCTGTCTCGCCGGCTTCATAATTCCTATACGTTGCAGCGTCTATGTTTAATCTGCTGGCCATTTCTTCTACTGAAATGTTAGAAATTTCCCTCAGTTCCTTGATTCGAGTTGCTATTTCTTTTATCTTTTCCTGCATGTTCAGACTTCCTTTGCTTAGATCTACATTTAAAAGTATTTTGACTATATACTGTCATATTAAACCAATGTTTACAATAACAGCCAATACTTTAGACTTCAAATAGGATTAATCATGATGATTTATTCAGTTCACTTAAAAGCTTCTATTATTTTAACATATTCATTTTGTCTAATATGATTAAAGGCATTCACTTAAAAAATATGAGGCGATGATTTTCGCCAAACAGACACATCACAAATATATATGTTACTGGACATATGTGCAACGGAAAGGGTGAATATGGACAAAATAAAGAGTATTACCAAGGAATTAGATTCAGTATATATCAAGCATCTGATTCATGCTTTGCTTGGACTTACCTGCTTTTTGTATCCTTTTCTTCATCTGAGCATACTGATACTTATAATGTTGTTAATTCTCTTTATACTGAAATATATCTCAAAGAGATCAAAGCTGTACAAAATACTTTCCTCAAAAGAGTATACTGATCCCCTGAAAAAACCTGTGGACAAAGAGCTTAGGAGCACAAACAATCTAGTGTTTTCGATACTTCTGCTTTTGGTGTTTAACTATGGCTTTAGGCTGGAAGGAGTGATCTTTCCTATGTATGTAATAGGCGCATCTGTAGCCATCAGCACATTTGGTATTGCCTCTGCTAATATCTTTAAGTATTGGAAACAAACACAATTAAAACGTCTTGCAAGAATGGATTATCCTGAAAAGAAATATAAAGGAGAAGAAAGTGAAGTATTCCATCTTCCTTCAAGTCTTATCATGCTGATAACTGGCATAATTTCCGCTTTTATAGTAGGTTTCTGGATTATTCACTGGCAAGCAGTTGATGTCTCTTATGATATGATATTTTTTATTGCAGTAATAGGGTCGATAACCGGTGCACTCTTTGAATCCATTCCTTCAAGAGTGGATAATAACATATCAGTTACCTTTGGCTCCTCTATGATAATGTGGATGTTTGCATCTTTTGGGTACACAGTCCCTCCTGCACATATGTTCTTTGCTCTTGTTTTTTCTTTATTCCTTGGATATCTTGCTTACAAAGCGCGTATAGCAGACATCTCTGCTCTACTGGGAGCAAGTCTTGTGGGAGTTCTCATAATTGTTTTTGCTGATATTTTTTGGTTCCTTCTTTTGTTAACTTTTTTTATACTAGGAGGCGGTTTTACCAAATATAAGTATGCATATAAGGCATCTATTGGCATAGCTGAATCAAAAGGGGGAGTAAGAAGTTATGAAAACGTATTCAGCAACAGTATGGCAGCTATAGTGCTCGCAATTGCACATGGTATTTACCCACAGTATAGTGAGCTTATCATGTATTCATATCTAGGTACTGTTGCAACAGCAACTGGAGACACACTTGCAAGTGAAATCGGTACAACTTCAAAGGAAAGACCAAGAATGATCACTAATTTTAAACCTGCACGACCTGGGCGCGATGGTGCAGTAACAATACTTGGTGAATTTTCAGCAATATTTGGTTCCCTTGTAATAGCTGTACTGGCCATTCTCTTTGGTAGAGTGGAGAATATCCAGCTGGGACTTACAGTTACTATCCTTGGGGGATTATTCGGTACAAATTTCGATAGTTTACTTGGTGCAACACTTCAGAACAGAGGATTGTTATCCAATAGTGGTGTGAATTTCTATGCCACCGTTGCCGGAGCAGTTTTTTCTGGTTTACTTTTCCTTCTGTTTTCATGAGAATGGCCAGAAAAGAGCTATTTTTACCTATTATATTCAGCCATTTCACTGATTGTCAAGAAAGTATATCCCTTCTCCTTAAAATATGTTATCAATCCAGCTAAATTTTCCAGTGCTTTCTCACCTGTATTAAATTTGCAATCCGGCCTGATAGCTGTTTGTGACATATCCACATATTCCCACGGATGTACAAACAATACAGGATCATGCATGTGTTCAAGTATAGGCAGAATAACTGAAAGAGGAAGGCGTAGGAAAGAAGAGGTAACGGACGCTGGAATCCTTACAATGTCCCCTACAATACGAGTTTTAAGAGGAAAAGGTGGCTTGTATTTTGCTATTGAAGAGTCTATTTTAAAATCATTTTCCTGAAGTATCTCTATATATTCATGTGGAAATTTAAGATTAGGTGCCCTGAATGATGTGACTGTAGAATCAAAGTTTTCAAGTAACTTCTTTGCCTTAAAAATGGCATTTCTTGCTTGTTGTTTATTCAGCCTGTCGAACCTTTCATGAGCATAACCATGGCATCCAAGTTCATGTTCATTTTCAACTATCTCTTCTATTAAGCGAGGGTAAAGCGTGGCAACTTCTCCGGTTGTGAAAAAAGTAGTTTTTATCTCAGTGTTCATGAAAAGTTCCATTAGTCTGGGAAGACCTTTCTCTATACCATGCATGGTGTTAAGAAAAGGAGGACAATCCTGCTCCACGTCAATTGTTATGGTTATTTTTTTCATGGATCACCTGAGTATATACTTTAATTGTCTTTTCGGCAATATCTGGCCATTCATACTTTTTCAGCTCTTTATAAGCGTTTTCAGCAAATGTTTTTCTAAGTTCAGGTTCTGATATCAATTTTTCAATATACATTATCATCTCCTCCTTATTCTCTACAAGAAAACCTGTTTTCTCATGAGTGATAATATCTGAAACACCACTGTTATTTCGTGCTATTACAGGTACCATCTTTGCAAAAGCTTCGAGAATGGCAATGCCAAATGCTTCATCCTTTGAAGGCATTATAAAGATATCAGACATACCAAGAAGATCAAAAACCACGTTTCTATGAACCTCACCTGTGAACATAAAATTCTGTGCAATGTTCTGCTTTTGCACTTTTTTCCTGAGTTTATCTTTTAAGGGCCCGTCGCCAACCATAAGAAAAAGTATATTTTGATGATTTTTAATCAGGGTGGGAGCTATTTCCACTATTGAAGACACTTTCTTTTTCTTTGTCATTCTAGAAACATTTGTCACCACAATTCTTCCATTCTTTTCAAATTCAACTGGATTTTTATTTGGAGGTAATACATCAACACCATTCGGTATCAAGTAAACAGGCTTTTTTGACATTATTTTACTATCTTTTTCTACAACAGAGCTTACAGCTATAATTGCATCGGTGTATCTTAATAAAATTTTACCTGTTATATGAAGAGGAATACGGATAAGACCATGCCCTGCAAGTGAATGGTTGGTTATGATAGCAGGTATATTTAAAATACGTGATATTATAAGTGATGACATGGCAAGAGGAGAATCCAATCCATGTGCATGGATGATGTCATAATTCCCATATTTTAATGTGTTATATAACTCTATATAAGATTGAGGAGAAAGAAATCTTTTTGTTAGTTCTTTACCTTTCAATCTTATTACTGTAACTCCCTCCGGAGGAATAAAAGAAGGAAGTTTCTCATATCTTCTGGTAATAATAGTTACTTCATGTCCCCGTTCCACTAAATTTTTTGAGATTGAATCAACTGCATATTCAATACCCCCTATTTTAGGATAATACCAATCAGTTACAAGTGCAATTTTGATTCTTTCCAGAGTTTCAAACCTCCATAATGAAGCAGAAAAACAGAACCAATTAAACTTGCCAAAATATAAGATATGAATCTTTCAATCATAACAATTCCAGCTGCTACGACCACAGAAATTCCGAAAAAGTTCAATACCATTATAAGGCCGCCTTCTACTACCCCTAAACCTCCTGCTGAAAGAGGTATGGAACCCAATATAAGATACATCAGTGATAGCACAACAATGACTTTTAAAGGTAATTGTAAACCCAGAGATAATGTAATAAACTTAAGTCTTAAAATGTCAAGTAACCATACGGTACTGGACAGGAACAGTGTTGAAAAAAACGTTTTTCTCAGTTTGTACTGATACAATATGATGTGATTTAGATATTTTTTAATTGTTGACTTCAATAGATATACCGGGAATAAAATAATTAGGGAGGCAAGTAATAAATAAACCAAGTATATTGATGAAAAGTAAGTTTTTATGAATGGTAGCATTGTAGATATCACATATCCCATCATCAGTAATACGGGTATTGCTTCTACAAACCTCTCAAAAAGTATTGATACAAATGCATCTGAGTAGTTGACTCCGAAATCCTTTTTGACCCACATCATCCTTAAAGGTTCTCCTCCGATTCTGTTTGCAGGAGTGAGGTTGTTAATAGGAATTGCACCGAAGATCACTGGAAACAAGTGGCTTGTTTTTAGATCATAGCCCAATGAATTGAGAACCAGCTTCCATCTTTCTGCAAATATATATACACTTAATAAATACAAAGCCAATGAAATTCCAACATCTTTTGTATTAACATTTTTTAAGTTACTTAAAAATAAATGGATCTGTAATAGAAAATCATTTCCATAATTAAATAATAATAATAAAATTAATACCATTGGAACAATTGACTTTAATATGCTTTTGTAACCTTGCATCATATCCGCCTCAAGGAAAAGAATAGTATATTGAATCATTATAATTCTATTAATTTATTTCGTTTGGGCTCTGTAGAAATCCTCATTTTTATAACAATCATAACCTTGATAGATCTGTCAAGGTTATGCACCAATAGCTTGAATTTGACTTCTTTTAGTTGATTCCAATATCTTTTTGCTCTAATCTCCTC
>JACIVZ010000035.1 GCA_014361205.1 Methanomethylovorans sp.
AATAAGTGTTGATGTTTGAAAATGTACTTTAATACTTAAGATTATAAAAGGTGACTTCAATGCCTGATATTAGTAAAACAGAAGAAGATAAAAGTATAATACAAAAAGTAGTTGCAGGTGAAATATCGTTCCGGAATATAGATAAAATAGCAGAGAGTGTGGATTCTGCAATCTCTATTCGAAGGAAAGCACTTGAAGAGATTACGGATAAAAAATTTGAATACATACATCATTACACAATAGATGCTGCGGATGCATCCAAACGTAATATAGAAAACATGATAGGAGCTGTGCAGATACCTCTTGGAGTAGCAGGTCCTTTAAAAATAAATGGTGAATTTGCTCAGGGAAATTTCTATCTACCCCTTGCAACTACGGAAGGAGCTTTGGTGGCAAGCGTTAACAGGGGATGTTCAGCAATCTATAATTCCGGAGGTGCAAATGTTCGCATATTTCAGGATGTTATGACCAGAGCACCTGTATTCAGACTAAAAGATGTCGTTCAAGCAAAGGCATTCACTGATTGGATCAGCAGACCTGAGATATTTGATCAAATGAAAAAAAAAGCTGAAGAAACTACAAGATTCGGAAAGTTAATATCTGTCGAGCCTTATGTGACAGGAAATACAGTATACCTCAGATTTATATTTGATACTAAAGATGCAATGGGAATGAATATGGTAACCATTGCAACAGAAGCAGTAACACATCTTATACAGGACGAATTTGGTGCAATACCTGTATCCCTTTCAGGTAATATGTGCACAGACAAGAAACCTGCAGCAATCAATGCAATTCTGGGGCGTGGAAAAACAGTCATAGCTGACACAACTGTTCCGGAAAATATAGTGAAAGAAAAGCTAAAATGCAGGCCAGAGACTATGCAAGAAGTCAATTATCGTAAGAATCTAATGGGCTCCGCTCGTGCAGGAGCACTGGGATTCAATGCCCATGCTGCCAATATAATAGCAGCAATGTTCATCGCTTGTGGACAAGATTTAGCGCATGTGGTAGAGGGAAGTTTAGCTTTTACAACAATGGAAGTGACAGAAAATGGTGATCTTTATTGCTCAGTTACGATACCCTCACTTCCTGTTGGTACAGTTGGAGGAGGTACCAGCGTAGGAACTCAAAAAGACTGCCTAAAACTTCTTGGAGTACAGGGACCTGGAGAACCGGCGGGTTTTAATTCTAAGAAATTTGGAGAAATAGTCGCGGCAGGAGTACTTGCGGGAGAGATATCGCTCATCGCAGCTCAGGCAGCAGGTCATCTTGCCAGGGCTCATGCAGAACTTGGAAGATGACAAGAAAAAACATGATTATAGAGTTCCTGCAATGTGTTATAGATTTCAAATATTTACATTTTAAATTATATCTTTTGCCTGCTGCAGCTTTTGAGTGCATTCTTTCATTTTTTCGGCTGCTTCAAGGATCTTTTCTGCCACTTCCTCATATCCTGCTTGTTTTATCTTTATACTCCACTCATTAAAGCTTTTAATATGACTTTCATTATGTTCTATCCAGTGTTCCATCAGATGAAGTATTTTATGCGTATCTATATTCTCTGTCAATAAATCACTTCCTTTCATACTTCGCGCGGATCACTAATATACCCATTGATAGCTGAGGCAGCTGATGTAGCAGGAGATGCGAGATATACATAACCTCCTGAGCCCATACGTCCTCTGAAATTACGATTAGAGGTGGACAGGCACACTTCACCTTTAGCTATAACACCCATATGGCCACCCAGACATGGCCCACAGCCAGGCATACCAACAGTTGCTCCTGCCTCAAGCAATGTGGAAAGTGTACCGTTGATCGAAGCCTCTATCATAACCTCTCTTGAAGCCGGAATAATTATTGTCCTTACAGCAACTTTTTCACCTTTGAGGATATCAGCAGCAATTTCCAGATCTTCAAGCCTTCCATTGGTACAACTGCCTATAAATACCTGGTCAACTTTTGTCTCAGGAACTTCGGATATACCTACCACATTATCTACATGATGGGGGAGTGCAACTTGTGGCTCCAAATCAGAGGCATTTATATGAATCTCTTTTATATAAACGGCATCTTCATCTGCGTAAACAGGGTCATATGCTTCTGCTGCTCTGCCTTTAAGATAATCAAAAGTTATCTTATCCGGAGGAACTATGCCGGCTTTTGCACCCATTTCTATTGCCATATTGCACAAGGTCATTCTACCAGATATTGAAAGGTCAGAGATGGTCTGCCCATAAAATTCCATTGCTTTGTAAGTAGCTCCGTCAGCTCCAACTTTACCAACAATGTACAACGTAAGATCCTTTGCTGTGATAAATTTTCCAAGAGAGCCTTGACTTGTAACCTTTATTGTCTGAGGAACCTTAAACCAGAGTTTTCCGGTGGCAAATATTTCTGCCATATCTGTTGCACCAACACCCGTACCAAAAGCACCAAAAGCGCCGTATGTACATGAATGAGAATCTGCACCTACCACCAGCTTACCAGGCAGTGCAAAACCTTGTTCAGACAATACCTGATGACATATTCCCCTTCCAACATCATAGAAGTGTTTTATTCCTTGTTCAGAGACCCATTTGCGAATATCGCATTGTAATGAAGCTGTGTTTTCATTGTTTGCAGGTACAAGGTGGTCAAAAGGTATTACTATCCGGGAGGGATCCCAGACAGAATTAATTCCCATCTCTTTAAATGCACGTACAGCCAGTATGCTGGTACCATCATGTGCCATTGCATAATCTACATTGGCTATAACAAAATCATCGGCTCGTGTTTCTTTTCCTGACGCACGACTAAATATTTCCTCGCTAATTGTGCCCAATAAAAAACCCCATCTATAATGTTTGATTACAATAATAAAATCGTTTCCTTGATTATCTGATGACTCATAAAATCTTCGATTAGCTTCGATGGGCAATGGCATTTTTGATACAACAGAAAAATTATCTTCAGAAACCTTTTGTACTGATAACAGGAAATACACTTAAAGGTTTAAGTCAGGCTTTTTAGCCTTTCTATGCTTTCAAGCACTGACAGTTTCTCATACATAACATCATTCTCAATTCCCTGAATTATATATTCCAAAGGAACAACTAGTCTGTAGAGTTTTACGGGTCTGCCTTTACCTTCAGTCTTTTTCTCTTCACGAATATCTACCCAATTATTGTCGGAGAGATATCTCATTGCAATACTTACTTCAGGCTGTCTGAGGCCTGCTTTCTTTTCAATGAATCTGGATGTTAATTCTTCACCTGTTGAAAGACAGGCAAGAACAAGAGCAACTGAACGATTCATATTCAATTTGCGTAAAAGTTCTACCATTTCGTATTCTCGTTCACCAATCAGTTCCGTTTTTCCGTTATTCATAGCATCACCATTGTAAGTACTATTTTATAGAACGTTATAGTGTAAATAAATCAATATTTAGTTATAAAGTTAACCCAAATCTTTTATATATAAAGAGTGTAGATTTAAATCTCATTATTATGAGCATGTTTTTATAAAGTTAGGCAAAGGAAACATTGTTCAATTACAACATAAATCAAATGTAAAAAATAATTTTTGTAATTATCAGCTGATCATATAGGTATTATGTGTTTCTGTGCTTATAACTAAGAGTTTGACAGTTATGGTCATTTTTATATAACTCTCTTCTTAAATAGTCTTCCAATCCGAAAAAAGAAACAACAAAATAATAGTACACGCGGATGAATAAAAAAGTACACCGTACACTGAAATTATAAGAACAGGCATTATTTTGAAAATGGGCCCGCTGCGATTCGAACGCAGGACCTCACGGTTATCAGCCGTGCGCTCCACCTGGCTAAGCTACGGGCCCATTAAGTTAAAGTGTGATGCATTATTACATTACATTGCATCAAGCGACACTCCAATTACGCATACAGGTACTTTAACATTTCGCTTTGAACCTACCATGTCATCGAATAATATTTAAAACAGTGGTTTTTGACACTAAATTTCTAGCGATACCTTTATCTTTAATAATGTAAAGTAAAAGTGCTCATGATGGGCCGGTAGATCAGGGGAAGATCGCTACCTTGGCATGGTAGAGGCCTCGGGTTCAATTCCCGACCGGTCCATAAAAAAACTTTAGATAACTCTAAGATATTTTAATTTTTTGAGGTACTCTTCAACATCATGTGGGTAATGTTAGTACCGACACATCACTAATCTTCTTTAGGAGAACAGTTTTGTTAAATTACACAGAAATTTAGTCACTCAATCTTGTGGAGATCCGTTTTTTTATAGAATGAACACTTGAACTATTATACTTATCTGAAGACTAAAAAAATATATTATTTTTCTTCCAAATTTTAGAGTAATTTTAAATATTACTTCATGCAACGTAGCAAGCATTACGAACCCACAATATCAAGAACCAATAAAACAATTCAATAATACTCCATAGATGGTGATGGAGTGGATGGTAAAATGCAAATCAAGTTAAGAAGATTGGTCTGTATAGGCTTTGTACTGTTTTTGTTTTTAATTTCAACTGGAGTTAGCTCAGCTGATGTTGTAATTACACGAATCGACAATAAAAGTATAAGCGAAAATGAACATCTGACTTTTGATGTCATTGTAAGAGATACAGAGGATATTAATGCTACAATAACAATTAAAGTTGAAAATTTGCCAGAGGGAGCAACTTTTAATCCAAGTACACAGGATCCAAATACATACACTTTTAGCTGGATCCCCGGACCCGGTACTGCTGGCATTTATCGTGTAACATTCAAAGCAACTGTTACAGATGGGGATGATTTCGTTGATGAACCTGTGACAATCATTGTTCAGGGAGTGGACAAAAATAATTTGCTTTTTGAGATTGAAGCTGCCAATCAAAAAATAGAAAATGCAGTTGTTGGAACGGACATCGGGCAGTATCCACAGGCAGCTATGACTTCATTTCAGACTGCAATAAATAAAGCACAAGAAGTTGCTAACAACCCAAGAGCTACACAGGCACAGGTAAACGATGAGGTAAATGCTCTGAAAGAGGCTGAAGGTGTATTCGATGCTGCCAGAATAACATCCATAGATAAAAGCTCACTTATTTCAGCTATAGCGGCAGCAAATTCAAAAATAGCAACCGCATCTCCAGGAAATGATATCGGGCAGTACCCACAATCAGCAATAGATGCATTCAGGGCAGCGATTGCTGGGGCACAGGCTGTCGTAGATAATCCAAATGCAACAAATGCAGAAGTTAACCAGGCAGTTACAAATCTTAAAGCAGCAGAAGCTGTTTTCGATGCAGCCAGACAAGTTCCGCCTTCTTCTGTTACAGATCTTAGAGATAGCGGTGCAGGTACAAGCTGGATATACTGGACATGGACTAATCCTTCAGATCCTGATTTTAGTCACGTGATGATTTATATAGATGGCATATTTGTAACAAACACATCAGACAATTATTACAATGTAACAGGGCTTGATGAAGGAACCGTACACACTATAGGAATTCAAAGCGTAGATACAAGTGGGATTAGAAATCCTGAAATAGTAACCGACCGGGCTAGTACCATAATCATAGACAGGACTCCTCCGGAATCTGTAAAAGACATCCATGAAACTGATGCAGGTCCCACCTGGCTACATTGGACATGGACTAATCCTTCAGATCCTGATTTTAGTAATGTGAGGATATACATCGATGGTATCTTTGTCACAACAACTTCCAACAACTACTATAATGCAACAGGACTCAGCAGTGGGGTGGAGTACACCATTAGTGTAGAAACGGTAGACACTTCCGGAAATATTAATACTGACCGTGTGAGTGATTCAGCTATTACTCTGAAACTGCCTGTAATTTCAAAGGTGGTAGGAAAAGACATAAGGTCAAACTCTATTACACTGGAGTGGTATGCATCTGAAGATACTGCAATGGTACAGATTAGCCAGAATGGGTTGATACTTGCCAACGTAACAGAATCAACATACACTCATCGTGATCTTAATAGCAACACCACTTACAACTATATTTTAACTCCTTACAGTAACAATGGGTTGCAAGGAGAAGCAGTAAGTATAAGCCTCACAACATCTTCTACAAGTAGCAGTGGAAGTAGTAGTAGAAGAAGCAGTAGTAGTGGTGGCAGTAGTAGTGGCAGCAGTGGAGGTGGAGGCGGCAGTGCAGGTAGTGTGGAAGACTTTGAAAATGTTGCCTTGAAAGATGTAGCAACCAAATACCTTACAATGAATACCAATGTGACCTATGAATTTACAAGAGAAGGTAATCCTGTCAGGAAACTTAGCTTCTATTCTCTTAAGAACTCCGGAGATATAACTTCCACAATAGAAGTTCTCAACAACAGATCCAGACTTGTAAACAGTAATCCGGAAGGAATTATCTATAAATATGTTAATATCTGGGTAGGTAAGGCTGGATTTGCTACATCTAACAATATAAGGGATGCACGGGTAGAGTTCAGAGTCGAGAATTCATGGATTGAAGAGATGGGAATCAGTACAGAGGATATTAAATTGCAGAGATTTAATGGAACTGCATGGGAAGTACTGCCTACTACCTCTGTAAGCAAGAGTAACGACTATACCACTTTCGAAGCCCGAACCCCCGGTTTTTCTCCGTTTGCAATCACGGCAGGAAAGATACTTTCATCTGTAAATGATGCTGACATGAACACTTCTCATATTGAAGATATTGGACAAGAGCTGACAAAGAAGGATAAATCAAGAGTCTGGACATATATTATGGCTTTCCTTCTTATAGGCATACTTGCTGTTGGATATGAATATTTAAAAAGGCAGAAAATAAAGTAGATTAATGAAATTTAACGCAACCATGAAGCTGGTAAAAAGGACATGGTTGCTATTTTTTAGGATAACTGCTCGATTTTCCATACTGTTAAAGCACATTAATTTACAGATGGCAACTATTATAAAATGAATTTCATGTAAATTTTCAACACATTTTTATCAAATACATTTTTATCACATAGACTCTTTCTTTTCCCAAATTCAACTGAGGTGAGATAATTAAGAAAACTGGTTTAATTATTGTAATACTTTTAATAGCTTTTTCTAGTGGCTGTACAGACAAAAGCAGATCCAATATAGTGGAAAATGGTGACTTTATTAGTGTCAACTACGTAGGGAAGTATGATAATGGAACTATTTTTGACACATCATTAATTGATGTCGCAAAGGAAGCAGGATTATACGATGTCAATTCCTCAAGAACCTATGAACCACTTTCGTTTGTTGTGGGAAAACGACAATTAATAAGGTGGTTTTGAGAAAAATGTACTTAACATGAGCGTTGGTGAAAAGAAAACTTTTAAACTTTCACCTGATGAAGCTTATGGAGAATACAGAAAAGAATATCTTCTTACAATACCCAGATCTGATCTGGAAAATGAAAGTATTGTACCGGAAATAGGTAAGCAAGTAGGAACTTTAATGGGAGTTGCAACTATAATAGACATTACAGACACTAATATAATCCTGGATTTTAACTCTCCGCTTGCCGGCAAGAATCTGACATTCGACGTTACAGTAGTTTCAATAGAAAAGGGTAGTAAAAAGTAATATCTTTTTATATTCATTTTTTCAGACATTACAGTGCATAGGAAATTTTAATATATTTTGCCTTCAAAGAAAACGGTCTTATTGGTGTTTACTGAAGACCCCATGGAATAGGTGCCGGAAATGGAAAAAGAAGAAAAAGTGATGATTGTATTATTAATGATGGTGCTTTTGTCGTTGTCAGTGGCTTATTTAACTTTTTATCAGGAAGAAACACAGATACCGGAATTTAATACCTTTTCAAAACCAGGAGAAAGGGTATACGTCGAAGGCAGAGTTGTATCGGAACGTTTTACAAATACAGGAAATCATTTATTAATAGATCTAGAACACAACTCTCAAATTATAAAGGTCTTTGTGCCCAATGACAGAGGAGCTAAGGAGATATCTGCTATGATCAGTAAAAACAGCAATATACGAGTTATTGGAGAGGTTCAAGAATATAAAGGAGAATTAGAAATAGTTTTACAGGATGCCAAAGGAATAGAACTGCTCTGAAGACTACAATGTCTATGAATAATAACAGTTCCGGCAAAATTATATGTAAAAAAGAACATCCTAAAATGTATGAAAGCATGTATTATGTGTGGCGGAGAAGGAACCAGGCTTCGTCCCCTTACGTTTGAAAGGCCTAAACCAAGCATTCCAATACTAAACAGACCTTCTGTCGTTCACTTAATTGAACATCTCGCAAATGAAGGTTTTAATGATATTGTCATCACTCTTGGATATATGGCTGAGAAGATAGAGGAACAACTCGGAGATGGACGAATATACGGTGTGCATATAGATTACGTATATGAAGACAAAAAGCTTGGTACTGCAGGCAGTGTAAAGAACGCAGAAAGATATCTTAAAGGAGAGCCATTTCTTGTACTTGGAGGCGATCACGTGCTTAACCTTAAACTAAGAGAGCTATATCGTTTCCATGAACGAATGAATTCCAAAGTTACAATTGCACTTCTTTCTATAGACGATCCGAGTGAATTTGGTATTGCAGATATGGATGTGAACAACAGAATACATCGCTTTTTAGAAAAACCAGGGCCTGGAGAAATATTCAGTAATCTTGCGAGTACTGGCATATACATGTGCAATTCTGAGATTCTGGACATGATCCCTGAAAACGAAGCATATGATTTTGCACGGGATCTTTTCCCAAAGCTCCTTAATAGTGGGGATAAGATATGTGGAGTGCTTGCAAGAGGAAATTGGACTGATGTTGGAAGCCCTGCAGCTTATAGACAGGCGCAAAGATGGATGTTATCAGCTCTTCCAGGAACCATTATAGAAGGTCGCTTTACCACCAAAGATGCACGTATCAATGGTCCTCTGCATCTTAGCCACAATGTTTCTGTGGGCTCCAATTCAGCAATAGTGGGACCTATAGTTATAGGTGAGAACACTATAATCGGGGATAATGTGCTTATTGGTCCCTATACTACTATTGGTTCCAATTGCATAATAGGCGATGAGTGCAGAATATTGTCATCTTATATTTTTAATAATGTAACTATTGGCAATAATACAAATGTATCAGGTAGCATCATTGATAATCGCACAACGGTTGGTGAGGACTGCAGTCTTGAAAATGGAACTGTGATAGGACCTGACGTAACAATTGGCAATGGTTCCACAGTCCATTCCAATGTAAAGATATGGCCAAAGCAAGTAATAAAGAAAGGAGCTAATGTAACGGAAAATATAATTAGTAATAACTGATATTTTCATTTCTGCCCTTGAGCTGTGCAATATGAACAAATTAAAGAAATGGGTATTAATATCGATTTTCCTCAGCCTAATCTCGGGGGCTTTAGTAATAGCATTAACTTTTGATTCCAGTACTCTGGAAGCTATCAGTCAAATCAAACATGAATACATAATACTGGCACTGTTTTTGCACATGTTTTCTTTATTTATTCAGGGTATCAGAATAAAAACAATGTGTGAAGCTTTAGCATATAATATCAGTGTCAAGGAAGCAACAAAAATTGTTACTTCAAGTATGTTTGTAGCCGCAATAACTCCTGCAGCTGTAGGAGGAGAACCATTGCGTATACATCTACTAAACAGAAAGGATATTCCACTAGGTAAGGCAACTGCTGTTATACTTGGAGAAAGGTTAATGGATGCAATGTTAATACTTTCACTTGCTCCTGTTTCTTTGTATATCATGAGAGATTTTCTAAGAAGCGGAGGTGTAAATGCAGGCATTGATGCAGCCCTTATGATAGGGGAGATCTTTTTGCTGTTTCTTTTTTCAATATTAATTTATGGACTATGGAAACCAAAACAGACCCATAAAGTTATGTATTTTCTTGTTCACCATTTTGCCAAAATATTAGGTAAAAAGAAAGAAAAAATGTTACCGAATATACTGGAACGCGTAGATACCGAACTGGAACATTTACACGACAGTGTTGCAATATTCCTAAAAGAAGGCAGAAGAGGGTTATTTTTAGGTTTTTTTTTAACTTTTTTATTATGGGTTTTGGACTTTTCAGTACTTCCTGTATTGTTGCTTGGATTGAATCAAAATTTCCAGCCTCTTGTAGCTTATGCTTCTCAGATAATTCTTATGATAATAATGGTAGTTTCAATCACACCTGGAGCAGGAGGAGTTGCTGAAGTAGGAGCTTCAACATTTTTTTCTTTTTTTGTTGGTTCCTCCTTAATAGGCATTGCTGTTGTATCATGGAGAGCTATAACATTCTACATTAATCTGGCAGTAGGTGGATTTGTAAGTCTGAAAATAATTAATGATACTGATTACATCAAGCGTCTGTTCAAATAATTCATTCGAGTAAAACAGATAATTCAGATCTTAATGTATTTTAAGATATCTGTTTCTATACTTGTTTTATCAATCAATTCATTCATGTCCTTATATGGCCTTTCTCTAAAAATCCTATTGCTCATGGTCTTTCCAATACCGGGTAACCTTTGCAAAAGGCGCAGTTGTGCATTATTGACATCAAGTGGATATGGTATTGCAGTTACAGAGCGGAATCCATGATCAATTACCGTTACGTCCATATAACGTCCAATTTCCAAATTTGCCGGTATACCAATAAGTAAAGGATAAGACCCCATCTGGCGTCCGAAAGTTATACTCCCCTCATTTACTTCAAGCAACACATTTCGAAGAATTGTACCAACTGGGACTACTTTTCTTAACATAGGCAAATCAATTTCCTTTCTGACTTTCTCTTTGTAATGTAAAAATTCTTTTTTATGTTTATATGTTGCTTCATCTTTGCCATAAATTGGGGTTCCCTGAAAAGCAATGACCTGCCTGATATTGATTCGGCGAAGCAACAATCCTGAATTCAGTACTTT
This sequence comes from Methanomethylovorans sp., assembly GCA_014361205.1. Lineage (GTDB taxonomy): Archaea > Halobacteriota > Methanosarcinia > Methanosarcinales > Methanosarcinaceae > Methanomethylovorans. The sequence goes on from JACIVZ010000035.1 coordinate 10,918, forward strand.
TAAAAGAAAATCGTAATTGATCCTGAAAGTCTCCTTTGTCTCTCCCATCAGACCATGCACAAAGTTTATCCCAGGAAGGAGTTCAGGCATTCCAGTAATCCCTCTTTTTGCCCCCACTTTATTAACAAGTTCTATGGCTCTGAACATTTCATCGGGAAATACTTTAAGACCATTTCTTTTTATCACTTCAGGATCAGCACTTTCCATTCCCATTGCCGCTACATCACCGCAAGTATGGTATTTTTTTATGATGTATAGTATTTCCTCGCTTTCATTCGGAAAAGCAGATATAGTTGCTGGGTTTATATTATCCATGTGCAATACCTTCAGCTGCGGGGCTACAGAACGTATTCCTCTATAAAGAGATTCAATTGCCGAAGGATTCGGAACAGGTAATTCCCCACCCTTATCTATAGCCTGATAAGATAACAGATCAGGTTGCCTACCAATGCGGAAATATCTGGCGCCTTCTTTATATAGCTCTTGAACTTCCAAGACAATATCTTCTATTGGACGATGGTCCGGCTTCCCATAGAAAGGTTCTGTACAGAAAGAACAATGCCTTTTGCGTCCGCATCCCCTATAAGTCTCAATTTCACACATAATATTAGGATAATCTGGATGTTGTCTGATTATGAAAGCTCCTTTCTTCCCCCATCTTGCAATTTCTCCCACTGACCTGAAACGATCTCCAATATTAATGGGATCTTCTAATTTTCCATCCTTCAGCATATCATACACAAATGCTTCCACATCAGCCCTACAACAATGGACATTAGGTAATTGTGATATACTGGATGCCTTTTTTCCTCCTTCCAAGCTAAAACCCAATCTTATAGGTCCTCCTAATACAACCTTACCATTTGCTATACAGCTAATATTCTGTAATTCCTGTAAGTTAATTGGGATTGCACGGAGATACTTTCCTGGTACGGTCATACCAGCTACAATCACTATAAAGTCTGCTTCTCTTATTATTTTTTCATGCTGTTTGGGATTACTTCTTATTTTATCAATGGGCAAGTAAAATATATGCTGTGCATGAAGTCCCCTATCCCGCATTGCTCCTGCGATATATCTGATATAAGGAGAGATATAAGGAGGGACACCAAAACAAGCAGGTTCATCAACATAACCATCAATAATAAGTGCTTTCATTTTTCCTCGTTAATGTCCTTTGATGAAGTTTTGAGTTTATCTGCTCAGATGCATAAATAGGTTGCCTATTTATATATCTTATACACTAAATTTAATCACTTTATTGACCCAAAGCATGAGGTTATTAGATGAGAAGCGATAAGACCAAAAAAGGAATAGAACGTGCTCCAAATCGTTCCCTGCTCAGAGCAACAGGTCTGACAGATGCGGAAATAGAAAGACCTTTTATTGCAGTGGTTAACTCATGGACCGAACTGATACCGGGGCATATTCATCTTGACAAATTATCTGAAGCTGTAAAGGCAGGCATTCGAAGCGCAGGAGGAGTTCCTTTTGAATTTCATACAATTGGTATCTGTGATGGAATCGCAATGGGTCATGAGGGGATGAAATATTCTCTTCCAAGCCGAGAAGCAATTGAGGATTCCATAGAACTCGTACTTCAGGGGCACCAGCTTGATGCTATGGTGATGATAACTGCATGTGATAAAATAACACCAGGACATCTTATGGCTGCAGGGAGACTCGATATACCTACCATCGTTGTTACAGGTGGTCCCATGATGCCTGGTTTTGTTGATGATGAAAACAGAGATCTTATCTCGGTTTTTGAAGGTGTTGGAGCATGTAGCTCTGATAAAATGACTAATGAAAAACTTCAGCAACTTGAAGCATGTGCATGCTCTGGAGCTGGATCATGTGCAGGGATGTATACAGCCAATACAATGGCATGTATGACAGAAGCTCTTGGACTCAGCCTTCCAGGATGTGCTACAGCGCATGCTGTCGATTCAAAGAAAATAAGATTAGCTAAGACTTCAGGCGAACGTATAGTGGCTATGATTAAGGAAGGTCTCACTGCCCGTAAGATTGTCACTATGGAATCCTTTGAAAATGCCATTATGGTAGATATGGCAATTGGAGGTAGTACAAACACAACACTGCACCTCCCTGCTGTAGCACATGCTTTTGGAATTCAACTAACATTAGATACTTTTGATAAACTTAGTCGTACAACTCCTCACCTGACCTCTCTAAAACCAGGTGGTTTACACTACATGCTGGATTTTGATCGGGCAGGTGGAATTCAGGCTATCATGAATGAACTGAAACCAAAGCTTCACCTTGATCAGATGACAGTAACCGGCAAAACTGTGGGTGAGAACCTGAAGGATTTTGTTGTCCTTAACCCCAGATTACATGCACAGGTTATTAAGACACTCGAACATCCTATTCACAAAGAAGGAGGTATTGCAGTTCTGAAAGGAACTCTTGCACCCGACGGCTCCGTGATAAAACAAGTGGCTGTTACTCCAAAAATGCTAAAACATAGCGGTCCTGCAAAGGTTTTTGATAGTGAAGAAACTGCAATGTCAGCTATAATGAATGGAAAAATAAACCCGGGAGACGTTGTAGTCATTCGCTACGAAGGACCGAAAGGTGGTCCGGGAATGAGAGAAATGCTTTCTCCCACATCTGCAATTGCAGGAATGGGACTTGTTGAATCTGTTGCACTCGTTACCGATGGTAGATTTTCAGGCGGTACCCGCGGTCCCTGTATAGGACATGTATCTCCTGAAGCTCAGGAAGGAGGACCCATAGCTCTGGTACAGGATGGAGATTTTATTGAGATAGATATTCCAGCGAGGAAACTTGACCTTAAGGTTTCTGAGGAGGAGCTGGCAAAAAGAAAAGCACAGTTCAAACCTCCTGAAAAGAAAGTCACTGGTTATCTTGCAAGATACAGAAAATATGTCAGTTCTGCAAGCAAAGGGGCTATTTTCGAATAAAGTGTAGGAAAAAACTACACTTTACCTGATTTTTGCATTTACATAAACGGATTTATTCATCTTAATAATACACACAAAATATACAGAGGTAAACTGACAATGGAATTAGCAGGAATATGCTCTGTCTGTGGCATGGCCGGCAAAATGTATACTTGTCCTTTTTGCGGAAGAAATGTATGTATGAAGTGCTTTAATTTTGAAAGAGGGATATGTATTCAATGCGCAAGCAGAGCACGTTCCGGTTCTGATATTACTTTTGGATGAAATTCAAAACTTATATTAATATATGTTAAGATTATATCCATATATGTTAAGATCTCAGCAGATATTCTATTCCATTTTCCACTTCTACTTGCAAAGAATTCTCTGCTATCATTAGATTTATCTGTGTTTCAATTTCTTCAGTACTGAATTTTTTAGAAATAAGTCCTTTAATTATGGATTTTTTAATCCGTGCACCATGAGGCAAGTACATAAGAATGTTTCCTCGAAGCCTTTCATTTAAATCCACAGAAGTGGAATTTATTCTGGTATCATCATTAGATTTGATCTGTAATTGGATGGTGTTGCATTCTAAAGGAAGTTGATTCTGCATTTCCTGCATTATAAAAGGCGGATTTTGCATTTTTATTGAATCTGTTGATTGTTCGATAGCAGATGATGGAGTAAAAATTTGTAAATCTTTTTTTGGAGATGGTATAGATGTTAAAGGTAGAATAGTTTCTTCACTTGTATTTGCTCCAGCTTCCGACCATTCATGCAGAGTATTAGATGCTGAAGTCAAAACAGCATCTGAAAGCTCATGTATGGATTCAATAGAAAGATTGCTGACTTGTGTAGACAAGGACTGTTGAGAATTATCTTGCATATCAGGTGTTATTGGCGAAATTATGGATTTTTCGCTATCTTGTACCATATTAAAAGGTAAATCGTCTATTATATCAGAAAGCGAATCTTTTTGTAGCTCAACATTTTCAATATCCTTGAATTGAATATTTTGTATTTTATCATTACTGACAGAGAGTCCATCCTCATTATTTTTCAAGTGTCTGTTGATTTGAAAATTTTCATCAGCAATGGAATTAAATGTATGTTTCTCAGCTACAGATTTGTGAGTGGTATTAACAACTGCATTAATGTCTTTTATATTAGCTGAAAGATCAGAATATATAATCTCATTTCCAGCTGTTTTGGTAGCATCACCAACAAGGCTTTGAATATTCTCATTATCTGACGTAGAGGTTTTATCCGATACATTAACCATTGAATCCAATATCTTATTTTCAATTGAGAGCAGTCTGGCAGAAAGGACCTGAATTTCATGCTGTAAATGCTCTATGTCTTCTGCCAGGTTTTCATAACTAGTATCTGAAGTAGGAGTTATTCCTTTGCGGAGTTCATCCTCAATAAGTTTCCTTATGAAGAGGCTTTTATTTTCTATTTGGTTCAACTTATTAAAAAGAGTATCTGACATGCTGATGGTTAAACGTTTCATCACACCGTCTCTAATATATTTTTATTAATATATTTGTATAAGCGCTAATAGTAGATATATATTTTGGATTCTGGAATTGCTTTAAAAATAAAAACTCAATTTAATAAATATTTATATATAATATATTATTATATCATAGGTGCACACTATTAAATAATATATGTGATCAGTATGGACATTACTGCGAGACATAAAATTCTTATTGTAGATGACGCTGAAATGAATGTCACTATCATAAAAAATTACCTTCAGAATGACTACGATATTATCAGTGCTAACAATGGAAACGATGCGCTTGAACTTGTAAGAACTGAAAAACCAGACCTGATTCTATTGGACGTTGTCATGCCTGGTAAAGATGGATTTGAAATATCCAGGATGATAAAGCATGAATATGAAATGGATTTTATCCCTGTAGTTATGCTTACAGCCTTAACATCCAAAGAAGACCACCATAGGGGGATAGAGGTTGGAGCTGACGATTTTCTTAAAAAGCCCATTGATAGGTTCGAACTTGAAAAAAAGATATTTTCTCTTTTGAGAATTAAAGACCAGCATGACACATTAATAAAAGATCTTAGTAAAGCATATGAATATCTTGATTGTGTGGGTGTATTGATTGCAGTTCTTGATAAGGACTACAAGCTTGTCTATATTAATAAAAAAGGAGCTGAATCTCTCGGATGCAAAAGAAAGGATATCATCAATAAACCATGGATTGAACTTTTTGTAAGACATGAAGACATAGAGCGAGTAACAAAAATGTATGATAACCTGCAGAAAGGATCTATCAAACCATATGAATACCATGAATATACAATTGTAACGACTATGGCAAAACAAAGACTTTACAAATGGTATGATTCTCCACTGTTCAATGAGAAAGGTGGAATTTATGGTATCTTAATCTCTGGAGAAGATATTACTGATAAGAGAATGGCAGAAACAAAACTACAAGAATATGCTGACCAATTGAAAAGATCAAATGATTTGAAGGATCTCTTTACAGATATATTACGCCATGATCTTCTCAATCCTGCAGGTCTTGTCATGTCATTCGCTGACTTTCTAGGTGAGACAAAACTCGATGAAAAACAGCAAAGAATGCTTAAAAATATAAAAACAGCAAATCTGAAGCTTATTGAGTTGATTGAAAACGCTGCTCATCTTGCAAAATTAGAGTCAATGGATACTATCGAATTAAATAGAGTAAATCTAACGTCAATATTGAATGACCAAATTAACAATTATTTACTAGAGATGAAAAATAAAAATATCAAAATTGAATTTTTGGCTAAAGGCGAATATCCAGCCATGGCTAATCACCTTATAGAAAGAGTATTCAGTAATCTATTGTCTAATGCAATCAAATACAGTAATAAAAACACAACAATAAAGATTAGCATTGAAGACATAGGTGACAAATGGAAAATAGGGATAATTGATCAGGGAGACGGTATACCTGACAAGGACAAAACTATGATCTTTGAACGTTTCGAGCGTCTCCACAAGGAAAATATACGTGGAAGTGGGATAGGACTGGCTATTGTGAAAAGGATTATTGAGCTACACAAAGAAAAAGTTTGGGTGACTGATAATCCGGAAGGAAAAGGAAGTATATTCTGGCTGACTCTTAAAAAAGCCTGATCTAAAAATAAATCATATAGGAAATTATTTCTGACATGGATTAATAATTACCTGACTTTTACATCCGGCACTTACATTGTGTACACACTTTGCCTTTTGTCGTTGATATTAAAGCATGTTTGGGAGTAAGGTTGCCACATTTTGGACAGAGCTGAGCAATTTTAAATATTTTCTCCACAGCCTGCAGATCCGATTCATAGATATGAGTATCCCAGCCTGTAGCAATTAAAGACTCAATACGATATGGCAATTTTTTCTCTCTGAATACCTTTTTAAATCCTTCCACTATTGCTGGTAAGTTTGCAGGGAAACCACCATAGGCATCCCAAGAGCGATATAAAATGTATAAGAGAACATCTGTTTCATTAAGTAACTCCAGTTTATAGGCAATCCAGCAAGGCTGATCCTCAAACTTTGGAATGTGAACCTCATTTTCCCATAACACACCGACGTGTCTTCTTGAACCTACCCGCAGATTTTTCAAGTTTTCAGATAGTGTATTATAGGCAGTTTCTCCATATCTGAAAAGTTGTTTTGCATAGCAGTAATCGAATTTCCTTTTATCATCATCTGGAAGGGATATGTACCATTCAGCATATTCCTCTGTAAGCTCTTCCTTATATTTCTTTATAAGATTTTCCCCAAAGGGAACAAAAGAGTTAATCTGATTATTATCAACATCATTAATCGCTACTGTAGCGTGTAGCCTTCGGGTACTCATACTATAATCTGGTTTGTGCTCTTCTCCATTTTTATAGATCTCATAGATCAGTTGTGACCATGCAGATGATATGGTATCAGCTTCTATTAGCACTGCTTTCATTATCTCACCTTTTAATCTTGTTCATATTGGCAAGTGCACTTGCAACCATAATGGCTTTTGTGTAATGCCCTCCAACTCGTGAAGTATCAACAAAAACATACTTGTCCATAAGCACTGGTGCTCCCATCCCATCTCCACCTCCAAGGAAAACAAGTGTTCTGAAGATAAGATTTCCAGAAATGCCATCAGGGGCTATAATGAAATTTGCTTCTTTGATAGCATCTTCAATAAGGATAGTATAATGCTTCGCCTTAATACCCATTTCTCTGAGGCGATTGACTATAAATTCTCCGTCTGCAAGAGTACGGTCTACCCTTATGTTACGTCCCAGATCACTCATCCTGCCCCCAGAAAGAACTCCTACTATTGGTTCTATTCCAAAACGGCGTATATGTTCCGAGCCAAGCTTTGCAAATTCCATTTTATCTACGACGTCTGAACCTTCATCTATACCTACGGGTGCAATAAAAAAAGGAGAGCCATCAGCTGTGGTAAGTAACGCCAGCCTGTGGAGTTTATCAATCTTTAGAGTCTTCTTAAGATAAGCAAGTGTCTCAGAAGCCCGAGCTGTTCCTCGTACCGCAGCATCCACATAACCTGCTGTCATCAGATCTACAATCATCTTTTCTGGTTCTGCAGTTCCCACGACTTCAAGATGAGTACCAAAAACATCTATCTCATGTTGGTTACCTACAAGTATGACTTCAGCAAACCCTTGCCTGTGGGCTTCTTCAGCAGTTGATATTATTTTTTTGGTTGGATCTCTTATACCAATAGCTACTTTTACCCGATTCTCAATAGCTTTTTTTCGAATAACTTCCAAAAGGTTAGCTGTAGCCATAAAAGACATGTTGAATACCTACTATTATTAATATCAAGCAAAACTAACAAAGGAATGAAAAGATTAATTAGTTTCCCTCTATTGGATGATGTAATGACCATACCAAAAGAATGGACTGAAAAATATAGACCAAAAAGCCTTGCTGAAATAGTTGGAAATCCAGCTGCAACTAACCAACTTAAAGCATGGGCTCAACAGTGGTTAGAAGGTAAACCAGAAAAAAAGGCCGTCTTGCTCCATGGTCCGGCGGGTGTCGGCAAAACATCAACAGCCTATGCTTTGGCAATAGATATGGGTTGGGAGATAATAGAACTGAATGCCAGTGACCAGCGTACAGGCGAGGTTATAGAACGAATTGCAGGCTCTGCATCCAAAATGAGTACTCTGGGGGGATACTCATCGAAGAGACTTATTGTATTGGATGAAGCTGACAACATGCATGGAACAAGTGACAGAGGTGGTACTAAGGCAATAGGGGAAATAATACAGGATACAAGTCAACCAATATTGTTGATCGCCAATGATGTCTATGGTATTCCTTCATCCATCAGGTCAAATGTAATGGAGATCAAATTCAATGCATTACAGACACGTTCTATCGTATCAGCACTTAAACAGATTGCCCAAAAAGAGGGTTTGATCTGTGGTGTGGGGATCATCGAAAAGATAGCAGAAAATGCAGATGGTGATATGCGTAGTGCAATCAACGATCTGCAGGCAGTTGCGTTGGGAAGAAGTGAAGTCAATATTGAAGATATTGCAACTGCACCAAGGGATAATAAAGACTCTATATTCAAAGTAATGGAGAGAATCTTTAAGGGAACTGATGCAAAAAAAGCATTGGAAGCAACTTATACCCTCGACGAAAGTCCTGAAGATCTTATTCACTGGATAGATGAAAATCTTCCAGTCCAATATGCTGGCAAGGATGAAGGAATAATAACGGACTCTATCCAGAAAGGATACGGTTATATATCGCGTGCAGATTTGTTTCTTGGAAGGGTACAAAAAAGACAGAATTATATTATGTGGCGATATGCAAGTGTACTCATGACTTGTGGAACTGTTGTTGCAAAATCACAAACTAAAAGGGGTTTTGTGAAATTTAATCCACCTTCGCTGTGGCGTCATATGGGACAGTTAAAAGCTAAAAGAAACATGCGTAACAACATCGCATCAAAGATAGCCGATCACTGCCATGAATCTATGCGTTATTCTGGTAGTGATATCCTGTTTGTTTATAGTATTTTGCTGCAAGACCAAAATTATGCGCCTGCCATAGTAGCTGAATTGGGACTTGATCTTGATGAATTAATCTTCATAACGGGGGCACCTAAAGTTACTAAAAAGCTTCAAAAAATCTATGATGATGCCCAGGAACTGATTAAAGGTAAAAGTGAAAAAGAAATTGCTTTTTTTATTGAAAGAGGAAAAACAGCTTTTTCTAATAAGAAACAGGCAAGCATTACTGATATGACCGACAATAAAGAAGAGGTCTCCTTCGAAGAAAAAGATAATTCTGAAAATGATAAGAAAAACGGAACAAAAAATGGAGCTATGAAAAAACCACAGAAAACATTGTTTGATTTCTGACTATTTGACTTTGAATTACTTGTTAATTTCATAAAGATTTATAAAAAACTGTTTATAGAATAAATCTCAGAAAGTGGAGTAAGAGCGGGGTGGGGAGTGGGGGTTATTGTAAGAAAGAGGAGAATCCCGCTCTATACTCCCCATAAGCATTAATAA
>JACIVZ010000036.1 GCA_014361205.1 Methanomethylovorans sp.
TGGAGGCGCTTTCTCTGTTAAGATAATTCTCTATGGAGTCCTCAAAGAGGACTCCTTTATACTCTATAGATTTTTTAGTCATGAGGGGGGCCAAATTTATGGTATTTATAGCTACCGCCCCCCCCAAAAAAAGGTATGGAGTTAATGAAAAAACGAATAGGTTTTTAAACCGAAGTTCTAATTAGACAATCTCTTATACAAAAAACTTAAACTATCTGGAAATATATGTATATTTATGCGCAAAGAGGGAAATAGTGATATTTTAAAGGGGATTGTATTTCTTGTACTGATTGCAGGTTTAATCTGCATCACATATGCGCTCATTTATACAATATCCGAGAGTGTAAACCGATTTTCTGATCCGAGGCAGATATTACTGTCCTGTGGGCTTGCAGGAACAGGTATATTTTTCATATTGATGAGCCTTAATCTGTTGGACACTTTAAAGCAAAAGATGGGAATTCTAACATTAATAGGTATTCTATTATCCATTTTAGCTATCATTAGCTTTGTTTTTCTTTATCCACATGCATGGTTCTATCCAAATGTAGCTTATGTGATAATTGCCTATACAGTTGGAATGATCATGCTCTTATTCAATATTATGCTTCATCACTACAAAGAAATTTTATCCACAACCCGCAAAAAATCACTTACTGAAAATACAGACCGAAAATATACTATGATCTCTGATGAAAATCAAATATCTGCAACCATGAGTAGCATGTTTTTTTCTCAGATATTACATCCTATGAATGAATTTTCAATGTGGAACTCCACATTTCATGACAAAGAGATATATAGAAATTATGATGAAGTAATATTTGATGGAACAGAAAAAGATAAAAATTGTTCATTTGAATCATCTACAGAAAACATTCCTGAGACAATATTCCCGGAAACAATAATTGATGTGAATACAGGAACATATGTTGCAATGGAAACACTTTCATCAACAAATAAAACTATTGAAAATGAAACAAATGAAAAAAATAAAAGCTTTTTTACCATGAAAAAAACGGATATTAAAAAAAATGATCATATGAGAGAAGCTGCCCATAAGATATTGAAATATCACTTTGGTAAAATGCTAAAACACGAACGTGGCACAATCATCGGAAAGGATGTGGAAGAGCTGCACGATATGAGGGTTGCTGCCATGAGAATGCGTTCAGTGTTAGAGGTATTTGAAGGTCATCTGGATATGGAAGTGATGAAGTATTTTTTCAAGAAAATCAAGGCAACACGTAGAACACTTGGAACTGTAAGAGACCTTGATGTTTTTATCGAAAAGGTATATGCATATGTAGACACTCTTCCTGAAGACAGGAAGTCAGAATTGGATGGTCTTATTGATGTACTTCTAATCGAAAGGGATAAAGCAAGAGGTCTTATGTTATTATATCTTGACAGCACAAAATATGCTAAGTTCAAGTTCAAATTTACAAAACTTCTTGAAACACAGGAACATTGGAAAGAATCACTTGTAGACCAGAATGGAAAACCATTGCCTCACCGGGTAAGAGACGTACTGCCTTCTCTTTTATATGAACAACTGGCTTCAGTAAGAGCTTATGATGAGCTTTTGCAAGAGAAAGGAACTTCTTTCAACACATTGCATGCTTTACGCATAGATGTAAAGATCCTAAGGTATACACTTGAGTTTTTCGAAGAAGTTCTGGGAGAAGATACAAAAAACCTTGTCAAGGATCTCAAAACACTACAGGACAATCTTGGTGATATCCATGATGCAGTTGTTTCAATAGAATTATTAGAAAACTATTTGAAATCTGGGAAATGGGGTAGAATTGACAATAAAAATTTAGGAGAAAAACATTTAATATTATCCGAAAAAGGTGTCGAAAATTATCTGGAGTACCGTAAGAAAGAGTGCAATGAATTACTTGAAGCTTTTCCAAAAGAATGGAATAAATTACTGGACAGGGATTTCGGAATTAAACTTTCAGGTGCTATTGCCTCATTATATATTGATTGATATATTACAGCTAGTTAGAGATGAATATTAATTGTTTACATTTTCATATAGTATTGTTAATATATAGACAATATATTCTATGACAAGTTATTGAGAATAATGATAAAAAGTTTTTATATAATGACTAATCATGCTTTAGGTTGTCTTTTTACAATACTATCTTTTTAGATAAATGCAATATATATTGGATGGCTGAATCTGATTTGAATTTATATTGGGATTTAAATGGGAAAAAAATTAGTCAAATATATTAACCGTGAAATAAGCTGGCTATCATTTAACGAAAGAGTTTTACAGGAAGCTGCCGATGCCTCCTTGCCATTACTTGAGCGCCTGAAATTCCTGGGCATATTTTCCTCTAATCTTGATGAATTTTTTAGTGTAAGAGTAGGTACACTCCAGAGGATGATAGATGCTGGTGTAAAATCCAGTGAAATAATTGGGGATTCTCCAAAAAAAACAATAAAACTAATCCACAAAAAAGTATTACAACTTAGAGACAGATTTGATGAAATATTCGCAGAACTGGAAAAAGAACTCGAAAAAGCAAATATATTTATTATTAATGAAAATGAACTTAACCCAGAACAGCAAGAATTTGTCAGAGAATATTTTATTTCAAAAGTTCGCCCAAGACTTGTACCTATTATGTTTAGGGAACTCAATAGTTTTCCTTATCTTAAAAATCAGGCAATTTATCTGGCAGTTGCAATGTACAAGTACCGTGATCCTCAGGATTTTAACTATGCATTGATTGAAGTACCGGCAGATGTATTACCCCGTTTCATCCCTCTTCCCTCAAAAGTTGGTACGCAGTATATTATAATGCTGGATGATATAATACGCTTTGGACTGACAAACATATTTTCTATATTTGATTATGATTCCATAAGTGCCTACACCATCAAGCTGACTAGAGATGCAGAACTTGACATCGATGATGATGTAATGAAAAGTTTTTTGGAAAAAATATCAGAAAGTCTCAAACAAAGAGAAAAAGGGGAACCAGTACGATTTGTATATGATAAAGAGATACCTGAAGACTTATTGCAAATTATTCTGAACGGCTTAAACCTCAGAAATTTTGAGAATATTGTCCCAGGAGGAAGATATCATAATGCAAGAGATTTCATAAACTTCCCTGAAGTTGGAGATAAATCATTGCTATATGAAAAAACTCAGCCTCTCAGACATCCGGATCTACCTGTGAATCGCAGTATTCTTGATGTAATACGCAATAAAGATGTTATGCTCTGTTACCCCTACCATTCTTTTGACCATATGATAGATCTGTTAAGAGAAGCAGCCATAGATCCGAAAGTAACAACTATTAAGATGACACTCTACAGAGTTGCTAAAAATTCAAATGTAGTAAATGCTCTCATTAATGCTGTAAAAAATGGTAAATCAGTAACTGTAGTCATCGAATTGCAGGCACGTTTCGATGAAATGGCGAATATATACTGGACTCAGAAATTAGAAGAAGCAGGTGCAACTATCATAGATGGAGTACCAGGGCTGAAAGTACATGCAAAGCTGTGTAAAATCACAAGAATGGAAAATGATATTCCTGTGACTTATGCATGTATTGGTACTGGAAATTTCAATGAATCCACTGCTCGCATATACAGTGATCATGCGTTGCTTACATCCAATCCTGCCATTACCAAGGAAGTCAAAGACCTTTTTGATTTTTTTGAACATACTTACAAGCATATTAACTATGATCACCTGATTGTAGCACCTCATTATATGCGCAATAAGATTTACCAGTTAATCAATAACGAAATCAGGAATGCAAAAGCTGGAAAAAAAGCATACATTTACCTGAAAATGAATAATCTTGTAGATCTAAGAATGATCAATAAGCTATATGAAGCCAGTCAAGCAGGTGTAAAAATTAGAATGGTTATAAGAAGTATATGTTCTTTAGTTCCCGGTATAAAAGGTCTTAGTGAAAATATAAAAGTAACAAGCATTGTGGACAAGTATCTGGAACATTCACGTGTATTCATATTCTGCAATGGTGGATATGAAAAATATTATATTTCTTCTGCTGACTGGATGGTGCGTAACCTTGATAAAAGAGTTGAAGTTGCTGTGCCAATATATGATCCTTACATACAGGAAGAACTAAAGCAATTCATGCATTTCCAGTTTGCTGATAATACTAAAGCACGTATAATTAATAAAGAACAAAATAATCAATATGTAAAGAGTAAGAATTCAAGCGAGAGGAGAAGAGCACAGGAAGACATATATAAATTTTTTGAAAATAAAGCTTCTGAAATGAGGGCTTAGAGATGAAATTTGCCGCCATCGATGTTGGTTCAAATGCTGTAAGGCTTTTGCTTGCAAAAATAGAAGAAGAAGAAGGTGTAATTCCTGTTTATGAAAAAGTTGCCCTTTTCAGAATGCCTATAAGGTTGGGAGAAGATGCTTTCCCCCGCAAAAAGATATCAGAAGAAAAGATTAGGCAGCTTGTCAAAACAATGGAAGGCTACAAGTGTTTGATGGATGCATTTGAACCTGCAGATTACATGGCATGTGCCACATCTGCCATGCGTGAATCCATTAATAACAGCGAGATTGTTGAACATATAAGAAAATTAAGTGGAATAGATATTTCTATAATCAGTGGGAAAAGAGAAGCAGAGATAATTTATTATAACCACGTAGAAAGACTTACTGAAGATAACAGCAATTTATGTCATCTGTATATCGATGTGGGTGGAGGTAGTACTGAGATAATTTTTTTCGATGAAAATAAAATAGTTGAATCCAGATCGTTTGATATTGGCAGCATCCGAATACAAAAAGGACTGGTGGCAAAAAAAGATTGGGAGGATATGAAAATATGGATAAAACAGGTTTCTGCCAGTTATCATCCCATCTCTGCGATTGGAAGTGGTGGTAACATAAACTTTCTTTTCGGTATGTCTAAAATAAAAGATGGTAAACCTCTTGAATACAAAAAATTGAAACAACTCTACGAATATATTCGTTCATTCACTGTGGAACAACGTATATCTGAACTGGGAATAAGACCCGATCGGGCAGATGTTGTAGTCCCTGCAGCGAAAATATATCTTTCAGTGATGAAATGGAGCGGCATTACTGAAATTTTCGTGCCTCAAATGGGATTAGCAGATGGCATCATCCATTTATTGTACAGTAAACACAAGCAGACATTTGTTTGATTGCAAAAAGTGTGCCTCAGGACTCATAGGGTTCATCATTTTTCAGAAAACGAGCTCATCACTGGCACACTTCATCATTTTAAAGCATCCTTTATTTCTTTTTCAATGTTAATAGCCGCCTGTCGGGGATCATCGGCTTTGTATATGCTCCTACCTACTATTACCCAATCTGCCCCGGCTCTGATGGCATCTGCAGCACTTCCACCTTGCACACCAACACCAGGAGATATAATAGCTATATCATCCCCAATGATGCTACGAATCTTTTTTACTCTCTCTGGACGAGTGGCAGGTGCGATAACGCCTGAAACTTTTGCATTTGCAGCCATCTGTGCCATATCTTCTGCAACCCTTTGCATAAAATCAAGAGCTCCAGGATGGCTCATCTCTATGACTACATAAACTTCTCCACCATGTTCTTCAGCAACCTCAACACATGTCCTGAGGCTGTCAGAACCTGTAAAACCATGAACTATTACTGCATCAGCTCCTGCCCTGAAAACCTGTTCACAAATCAGACGATTAGTGTTAGGTATATCAGCAACCTTAAAGTCTGCTATTACGGAAATCATGTCTGCAATCTCCGCAATTATGTCTTTTCCTGTAGCCAGAACTAAAGGATAACCTATCTTAATGGCATCCACATGTCCCTTTACATTTTGGGCTATTCTTAAAGCCTGTTGTCTGTCTGTTACATCCAGTGCAAGAATGAGTCTCGTATCCTTAATCATGTTTATTCCTCATGAGTTATTTTTAATCATTTGCAAGCCTTGTCCTAACAGCTGCCACAAGTAAAGGCAGAGTTATAGTAGCATCTGAGTGAACAGTTACAGAACGGGCGTTTTCGCTGACCTTACCCCACGAACGTGCTTCATCAAGTGTGGCACCACTTAAACCACCTGTCTGAGGAGTGTCCATGGTGAGTTGTATAGCGTACTCGAATTCCTGATGTGTTACGAGCATGGATTGAAAAATATAATTCTTTGGTACCCCTCCCCCTATTAACAATGCGCCCGGATTCTTGGCTTCATAACATATATCGATGATTTCTCGCATATCAGCAAATGTATCCACATTCAAGGTATGCATCTGTTTATACAGCCAAGCCTGTAATCCTATCATTGAATCCTGAATGGCAGGACAGTATACTGGCACATTCATGTCCGCAGCAATCCTTAATATAGAATTTTTGTCATTGATATTATTGCCTATATGGGTCATTAATTCCCTGATAGATATAGTCTTATCACCAATATCAGACAATATGGACTGCATTTTTTCTTCAAAATCCATAAAATGATGTTCTGGCAGAAAAACATCATATATGCGGTTTATAGCTCTATTTTTCAGTTCCACATCATCGCTTTGTTCAGTACCTTTATAATGGTGCAAACCCATTGATTCCACTATTTCATGAACCATATTGGCTCCTGTTGTGACCAATACATCTATATAGCCATCTCTGATAAGATCGGCTACAATAGCACGCATGCCTGCTGGCACCATAGCTCCGGCAAGTCCAAAAAAACTGGTGCTTTTATTACTTAACATTTCATAATAAATATCTACAGCTTCCGCTATCCTGCCTGCTCCAAAAGCACATCCTTCAAGAGCATGTATAAGTTCATCTACGCTCATACCTGCTATTACTTTTGCCTGATTAATAGGACACTGAAGACTTTCTTCCATTGAACGATAATCCATTTAAAAGACCTTCTTTTTTTACGTTTACAGCATTCTTCTTTTTAAAAGTTTCTTCATGGAATGACCATAACAATTTAAAATGGATTATTACAATATTCAAAAACAAAATACATTTTATACCCAATATTCAATGACAATAACAATAGAGCCTATATTCAATGAACCTGCACTTGTTGTAGAAAATCAGATGAAATCCCTTATTATAGCAGATATACATCTTGGAATAGAATGGGATTTATATAACAGTGGTTTTTCCATACCCAGCTTAATGCAAAAAATTCTAAATCGCATTCTTGAATATATTGAATCCGTGTCCCCTGACAGGCTCATCCTTCTTGGAGATGTAAAGCACAATGTACCCCAGATTTCCTGGCAGGAACGGGATGAAATTCCCTACTTTCTTACTACTTTGGCAGAACAAACTCATGTAGATATTCTTCCGGGAAACCATGATGCTGGGATAGAAATTCTTTTGCCTGATAGTAAAGAGGTACAGTTGTATTCTTCCAGAGGGGCTGTGATAGATGGTGTTGGTTATTTTCATGGGCATACATGGCCTTCTCCTGAGCTTTTTCAAACTGAATATCTCATAACAGCACACAATCATCCAACTATTCGTTTTATAGATGAACTTGGTTATGCAGTTATCGAACCTGCGTGGATCCGCACCAGGCTAAAAAAAGAGGTATTAGAGACACATTATAGAAGTGGCAATATTGATATAAATGATGAATGGAAAGACCCTGTTGTATTTATTGTGCCTTCATTCAACGAATTGTGCGGGGGAATTGCATTTAACGAATCACTTGAAGATGATCTGTTAGGGCCAATATTTTCTTGCGGTGGAATAGAAATGAATAATGCGGAAATCTACTTGCTAGATGGTACAAAACTTGGACTTTTGAAAAATGTACGTAAATTATATGATAAAAAAAATAATCTAAAAAGGAGAAGAAAAAGACAAAAATGAGCTTTGGGAATTTATTCGATCTTTTCGATGTAAGAATTCAGGAGACTTTGGTAAAACTTGGATTTAGGACACCTACAGAACCCCAAGAAAAATCCTTTCCTCATATATTAAAAGGTGAACACACTTTCCTCATTGCTCCTACTGGTTCTGGAAAAACTGAATCTGCTATCTTGCCTATTTTTAACAGTATCCTCGCAAGACCATTGGAAGATAGAAAGGGAATATCCGCTCTGTATATAACGCCTCTTAGAGCATTAAATAGAGATGTACTCTCACGCATACAATGGTGGGGCAAAGAACTTGGGATTGATGTACAAGTTCGTCATGGTGATACTTCAACTAATGAACGCCAGAAACAATCACGTAGACCACCTGATCTCCTTATAACCACTCCAGAAACCTTACAGGCAATGTTTACTGGAAGATTACTTCGTGAAAGCCTGAAATATGTAAAACATGTAGTAGTCGATGAAATTCATGAATTGGCAGCTTCAAAAAGAGGAACGCAGCTTGCAGTGGGTCTAGAAAGGTTAGTGGAACTTTCAGGAGAGTTTCAGCGAGTGGGACTTTCTGCCACAGTGGGCAATCCCGAAGAAGTTGCACATTTCCTTGCAGGTTCTTATAGAAAAGTTGTTATAGTGCAGGTTATAATGTCTAAGTTTCTCGAGTTTAATGTAGTACGTCCGATTATAACTGCAGAGGATACAGATATATCGCAAATTGTCGGATGTGACGTTGAATTTGCATCTCATCTCAGATACATCCGGGATATAGTACACAGGCACGAATCCACTCTGATATTCGTCAACACACGGCAAAGCGCTGAAGCTCTTGCATCTGGCTTTAAGATTATGAATGAACCTATTGGAGTGCATCATGGTTCTTTGTCAGTTGAAGCACGAATAGATGCAGAAGAATCTTTTAAGGCAGGAGATCTGAAAGGACTCATATGCACTTCTTCCATGGAACTTGGAATTGATATTGGTAAAGTGAATCATGTTGTTCAATATGGATCTCCAAGACAGGTTTCTAGGCTTTTGCAAAGAGTGGGGCGTGCTGGACATCGAATACATGAAATATCCAGAGGAACTGTCCTGGCGGTAGGACCTGATGATATTGCAGAAAGCATGATTATCGCAATGCTTGCCCTTGAAGGAAAAGCAGAAGAAATATCAGTGCAAATAGGTGCTTTGGATGTGCTGGCCAACCAGATATCCGGAATAGTACTTGATTTTGGAGAAATTGATATTTTAAACCTGTACTCAATAGTTCAAAGAGCCTATCCTTTCCGTGAGTTAACCTTTAAGGAATTAGAAAATGTTGTCAACCAAATAAATGAATACAGATTGATATGGAGGGAAGGAGATTCCAGAATACTGAGTAGAAGGCGTAAGAGCTGGCAGTATTATTACGAGAATCTTTCTATGATACCAGATGAAAAAAAGTACGAAGTCTTTGATATGGTCTCTGGGAAATCTGTTGGCATGCTGGATGAAGCATTTGTAGTAACCTCTGCAACTCCAGGCTCTGTGTTTATTACTAAAGGCGATATGTGGAGAGTTGTAGATCTGGATAATGAAAGGAACATTATAAAAGTAGAACCTGTTAAAACAAAGGGGGAAATTCCAAGCTGGGTGGGAGAAGAAATACCGGTACCTTTTGAAGTAGCTCAGGCTGTTGGAAAGCTGCGTGCACGTATAAGTGAATCACTTCTTGCTGATATTTCCAAAGGACAAATAGCAAAAGACCTTATGCGTACATATCATGTTGACTTTGCGGGTGCTTTAGAACTGATAGAAGTCGTGGATGCCCATGTAAAAACTGGGTTTAAAGTGCCGGATGACAGGACCCTGCTTATAGAAAGTGATGAAGATGCAGTGATAATAAATGCTTGTTTTGGACACAATACTAATGAGACTCTGGCAAAAATTCTAACATCTTTACTTGCTGCACGTTTCGGAAGTAGTGTGGCACAGGAAATTGATCCTTACCGTATTCGTTTGGAAGGTCCAAGGAGGATCAAACCAGTTGAAATCAAGTCGATGATGCTTAATATAGTGCCTGATCACGTTGAATATATCATAGGGGTAACCTTGAAGAACACATCTCTTATGAAATGGAAAATGGTGCATGTTGCAAGGAAGTTTGGTGCCTTAAGAAAAGATCTGGATTATGATAGGATAAGCATGAAAAAGCTTCTTGAAATATACAAAGACACTTCGATGTACAAAGAAGTGATCCGGGAGATATTTCATAATATTCTCGATGTCAAAAAAACTAAGGAGGTTTTATCCCTTATAACTTCAGGGGAAATCCAAATTGAAATAAGTACCCCAACTCCTATTGGTTCATCTGGTTTTTCTATGAAACGTGATCTTATCGCTCCGGAAAAAGCTGACAGGTCTATTGTTCTTGCACTGAAAGAACGCATTATGCATGATAGTATCGTATTATTTTGCATGCATTGTAAAAAATGGACCTCGCACAGAAAAGTTATGAATGTTCCAGATAATATTGAATGTCCAGTATGTGGTTCAAAAATGGTTGCTGCACTAAAACCATGGGAAGAAGGAGTTATTAATCTCATAAAGAAGCATGATTACTTAGCTTCCGATGAAGATGTGAAAAGTATTCGAAGAGTATATAGAAATGCTAATTTTGTAAGATTATATGGAAAAAAAGCTGTTGTTGCACTTGCTTCCAGAGGGGTAGGCCCGGAAATTGCTTCACGTATCATACAAAAAAACCATATCGATGAAGAAGACTTTTACAGGGAAATTCTAAAAGCAGAGCGTCAGTATGCTAAGACAAAAAGGTTTTGGGATTAATATCATGGAAGATGTTTCTACTGTGAATAAAACGTGTAATACGGTAATAAATGGATATGCCAGAATTTTTAAATATAGATTTTCATCCCTTATTAAGAGCTAATCCCAATAGTTTTATATTTGATGTATTGCAAATTGTGATGACTAACTCTTTAATTGGAGAGAAGGATTAATTATGAGCGACTTAAACATGAAGGAAAGGTTTTTAAAAGCATTGAAAGGTGAGGAAGTCGATAAAGTCCCAGTTCTGTCGGTTACTCAGACCGCTATTGTTGAACTTATGGACAAAACAGGTGCTGCATGGCCTGCTGCCCACAGTGATGCAAAGCTCATGGCAGAACTCGCATACGCTTCATACGAAGTATGTGGCCTGGAAGGTGTAAGGGCACCCTACTGTCTCACAGTTCTTGCTCAGGCAATGGGGTGTGAGGTCAACATGGGTACAAAGAACAGACAGCCATCCGTTACAGGACATCCATATCAGGATGGTATTGCAAATCTCAAGATGCCTGATAACCTCCTTTCACAGGGAAGAATTCCCGCCGTACTGGAAGCAATGAAGATCCTTAAGGAGAAAACCGATGGAAAGGTTCCTGTAATAGCTGGTATGGAAGGACCTATAACCCTTGCATCTGATCTCTGTGGTGTCAAGAAATTCATGAAGTGGTCCATAAAGGATAAAGCTTCATACAATGCTATACTTGATTTTGCAACTGAGGCATGTATTACATATGCAAATGCTCTGGCAGATGCAGGTGCAGATGTTATCAGTGTACCAGATCCCGTATGTTCTCCTGACCTTATGTCACCAGATGCATTTAAAGCAGATCTTAAACCAAGGCTTCAGAAGTTTGCAGCCGCTGTAAAAGTTCCAATGATACTCCACATATGTGGTGATGTCACGGCAATTATTCCAGATATGGCAGATTGTGGCTTTGTATCTATTAGCATTGAAGAGAAAGTAAAGGATTTGGCCGGTGCAAAAGCAAAGGTTGCAGGGAAGGTAACTATCTGTGGTAATGTTTCCAGTCCATTCAGCCTGCTACAGGGTACTCCTGAGAAGGTAAAAGAGGATGCTAAGAAGGCACTTGAAGCAGGTGTGGATGTTCTTGCACCAGGATGTGGTATTGCACCAGACACAAAGATTTCTAACCTGCAGGCAATGGTTGAGGCAAGGAACGAATTCTATAAGTAAACTCATATTTAGTGTGGTCTGCATGACCACATTGCTTTTTTAATAATATTCTCAGTAAAGTGTACTTTTATTTAAACAAATCTATATAATTCGTTAAAGTACATTTCATGCACATAATAATTTATGTAACTGTTAATAGCAGTCAGAGTTTAAATAGAGATACACAACTGACAACCCTTTAAATCCCATTAAAGCTACTATAAAATTTATCTTTTATGTTTTCAAGGCAAATTAAGGCTTACAAAGCAACATCTAAAATTCATAGAATGAACTATTTTAGTAAACGCTTTGTATAAAAAACAAGATAATCTATAAGAATAATTATCTAAAAAAAGGAAAAAAGAAAGGAACTCAAGTTCAGAACTTGTAGTTCTTTTCTGGCTGGAATACTTTTACTTCTGCCTTGTACTTGGCCAGGCAGTCGCTCATGAACTTGTCCTGTTCATCAGTAAGTGCATTGATTGCTTTCTTAGCATCTTCGAGTGCATTCAGCTCGAAGCGGGACATCTGCAGCTTACCTTCGGACTTTGCGCCTTCCAGGATCTTAACAGTCTCCACTGCTGCGGCCTTTGCACGGAGATAGAGGTCATTTCCGTTCTTGGCTATCGCCTGACCAACCTTCCATGCGTTGTCGTATGCAAGGACATATCCCTGTGGGTCTCTGTACTTGTCAGAGAGTGCCATCATGTCACGCAGCAATTTGTGGTTACCAGTCTGGATTGCAACGTTCATTAGGGCTGCATCCATGCTCAGGGTCTGTGCCCAGCACTGAACTGAAGTACCACCGAATTCACCGTGGTATTCAACAGACTCGTTGGACCAGAAGTCACAGCACTGCATTGTCAGGTTACCCATGACATCGGCGTGTGCACATGTTGCAGACTTTCCTTCCTGGGCAATTGGAGTACCGGTTATGGACTTTACTATGGTGTTCTCATATCCACAGTCCTTACCTGGACCCTTTGCACCTGCTTCATATCCACAGAGTGTTCTTGCAGCAGAGACTGTCCTTGCAATAATTGCAAGTGTGTGGGCAAGGTTCTTATCAAGCAGTCCACCTGCAATGAACATTGCAGTGTTTGCCTGTGAACAGTCAGTGTCACCTGCTGGAATTACTCCCTTCTTCTGAGCGATCTTAGCAATGTCCTGCCAGATCATGGTCATGTCAATGGAACCAAGGCATCCAATTGAGTAGATAAAGCCTGGTACATCGTTCCTCAGGATTGCATAGTCGAGAACTTCTTTTCCTCCCATTGTCTCGATGGACAGGAAGTCAGCTCCACCTTCTGCAACGGCCTCAAAGGATTCCATCAGTAAGTCATACTTTGGACCAATGAGTGCAAGGTAGTCACGCTCTTCACGAATGTCACCGGGTGTGTGTCTGAGACCACATTTTATGCCGTACTCTTCATGGTATTCTTCAAGAATAGTCTTCTGAACGTGAGCGATTTCGCCTCCCCATTCTGGGTTGTTGGTCATCTGCTGCACGTGTTCAGTCTCAAGTGAAATTGATGGGAAACCAATCTGTACAGCTCTTGCCATAATGTCGGTTGTAAGCCTGCGGTATTCTGAGACAAGTTTCTCTTTAGTTTGACCTGCCTCTGGCCTTGGTGCATAGTTAACCTCGGCTGTAACATAGCCTGCACCGACTTCCAGACCTAACTTTGCCTTTACAGGGTGCTTTGCATGACCAAAGCACATGTCGTCAGCCTTGCTGTATGCCATTTCAGTGTATCTTTTTACTGTCATTTTTGTCACCTCATTTTAGTGGACGTGGAAGTGCTCCTTCAGCTGTTTCAAGCTCTTTCCTGCGAGGATCATATCAGCCATCTGTGGTGCATTTGCTGCTTCCTCGCCATAGACACCAAGCTCATATGTGGATACGAAGTCCTGGTTGACTGCTCCACCACCACATTGGAATGGCACCTTTATTCCAGCCTCAAGAAGCCTGTCGTTTATTTCCTTAAAGGCATACATGGTTGTAGTCATCAGTGCTGTACCTGTGAGCATCATTGGCTTCTCTTTCTTGACAGCTGCAATGACTTCATCTACTGGGACATCACGGCCAAGGTCTACTACCTCATAGCCTGCTGCTCTTAACAGGGCTGCGACGATGGTCTTACCAATGTCATGGACGTCACCTTCTGCAACGTGGCAGACAATCTTGCCTTTTGGAGTGGGTGCGGATCCGGCTTTCTCTTTACAGAACTCGATACCTGCAAGCATTGCATCTGCAGACATCATAACGTTTGGCAGGAAGATTACACCCTGGTCATACAGGTCTGTAACAATCTTCATTCCTGGCATTAATACTTCGTCAATCAATTTGATTGGATCTGAACCGGCGGCCACTGCCTTCTCAAGGCCTGCGACAACATCGTCTTCTTCACCCTCAAATATTGCTTTTGCAATTGATTTAGCTGGCTCGGCTTTGGGATATTTCTCAGCGGCCATCTCTTCAGGTGTCTGTGCTTTCTCCTTAAGCACATTGTACCTAACAAGTATTGTACTGGGGTCTAAATCCATTTATTTACCTCCTTATTGGTTTGTGTTGCATACATAAATGCACTGCAACTTACACATGTGGCAGTTAGATAACAGGCTGATGAAGCTGTAATGAGATATCTCCCCTTACACCTAACATCTTATACCTGTTTTCCTTCCTTTCCACACAACAAACTACACTTACTCTGCATATAAGTATTGCGGTTAAGGCCTTTCTTGAAGCCATATTTTAATTTAATATACTGGATATTTTTAATAAAATGCTATTTTTTAAATTAAAATAATAATTTAAAACTTTTGAGAATCGAGAAAACCAAAATAAGCTCCAATCGACTTATTATTATTTTAAAAACGTTTTTCAGGCATTCTAAAGTTTTATATTTGCTAAAAATCAATAAGAAGGTTTTAAAAGCTATATCTATTTTTAAATAAAAAATCTATGCAATAAAATACATCGCATATATAAACTATATTTAATTTACTTATATACCACCCAATACATGTTGTTATATTATTCATAAATTTTTATACGGAACAAAATAAATAACATAGCAATTAGTAAAGAAAATTTAATTAGCAAAATATGTTCAAACCAAAAATAATATATAGTATATTAAACAAAAAGAGATGTTCAATTGCCTTAAGAAAATCCTGCTAAGTACACCAGCAGAAACAAATATAAACACTTAATAGTGCCCTCTTGGAACAGCATGAAAAAGAAGACATTAGTATCTTGAAAAATGTAAAGCTACAATTTTGAAATAAGGTGATGATGTAAATTTCTCTTTTTATGGACGTTTATACCTTTAGAGGCAAATGCTTTGATAATACTTGTATCTACGATATTTATCAAAACTTCTTTGTCGATATTGGAAACTGCAGACAATATCTTAAACTTTGGTTCCTCTGTTTTTGAACTTATAATTTCCATAACAGGTTCCTCATAATGAGCTGTAATGTTCATTTTTACAGTTTCGTTACCATTTTCAAAGAACATCTTTATATGGCCCACAAACTCCGGGCTACATTCGATTACCTTGGATTTTATCATATACATGATATCCTGCACAACAGTCCTAGCAACATCAGGCAAAATCTCTCCTTCAACAATAAACTCTGTCGCATAGCTGCTGATTCCTGATGCTTCTATTGAATCCATACTCTCATCAACTGCTTGAGTTCCCTCCATAACTGACAATTCTGGGCTAGCAGTTCTAAGAGCTGTATTTTTCTTGATTGTATCTTCTTCTAATATCAATTTGATAAAATTGTACCAACGATAATCCTCAATCTTTGTGGAAAGTTGGACTACCTTTGCCTTGGGATTAAGCTGCTGAACTGAAGCCTCTATTATGGGAATCTGACGTGGTTCCATCAGGTCAATCTTATTGATTCCAAGTATCTCAGCATCAATGATCTGACGCATGGAGAAATGCTTAACTTCTTTCATGAGCTGTTTAAATCTGCTTCCATCGATAAGTGTAACCAGGGGTGCAACAATTGTACCCTTCAGATCCATCAGATTTATCTCGTTCTTAATGACCTGTGGAAAAGCGATACCAGTGGGCTCAATTAAAAGAACATCTGGCTGAAATTCTTTCATGAGTAAAGAGATGGTGGTCTTCATGTTCACTTTAAGACTGCAACAAATACAACCACTTGTAAGTTCAGTTGTATCCAATCCATATTTGGAAATGACGTCACCATCAATTCCTATTTCTCCAATCTCATTCACGATAACGGCAACTTTATTTCCCTGTGCACTAAATTCTTTACCAAGTCTTATAATAGTCGAAGTCTTACCACTTCCAAGAAATCCGCCTATCACTATTGCTCTCATTAAAATACCATCCATAAAGAAAAATGGAGAATCATATCTCCATCACTTTCAGGTTCTTCCACTGGAATTTTTCCGGTGGGCATGCCCTTATACACCTTTTACAATTCGACCCGTCACATAGGTCAGACCTTATCATCACAACACCCTCGTCATCTATGGAAATAGCATCTGTCGGGCAGACCTTGATGCACTTTTTGCATTCAGGGCAGTCTACTTTCATCGTGAGATAAGTGCCTACCTGCTCCAGCACTTCAAGACCTTCTTCTCCCAATATGGGGATATCCCTCTGTACACGCCTGTCAACTTTTATCTGCTTAGAACCTTCTTCGATAACCGGCAAATTCTTCTTTTTGAGCATCTTTTGCAGCATCTTAAAGGGCATACCTTCAGTCCAGTAGGATATTTCCTGGATATATGCTTCCTTAAATGCGGGATCAGTTGCGAACATCACATGATTGCTTAGAATTTTCCTTGCAATGTCTTGGAGTTCCCACAGCCTGTCTTCTGAGAGCAGAATCTCCCTGGCAACTGAAAGTGATGTGTTACCAATTTGTATTACCTCGTCCACATTGAATGGCACCATACCTACATGATGGGCTTTGACCGCATCCATATATGTTCCTGCTGCACCTGACATGTAAGCTTTCCGGATATCGCCAACTTCAATACCTGCCGCCTTACATAGTGCAAGATGACCCGCACGCAGAGCACCCATAGCCAGTCCTGCCTCACTTACATCTTTTTCAAAGAATTTAACCTTATCCTGCAAATGCAATATATGGTCAGCACTATTGATCTTGGGCAGTTGTATCACACCAGCTTTCATACCGGCTTCGACGACAGCGATGACACCAGTGCCTGTTATACCCTTCGCTTTAAGAGGATGGTCTTCCACTACCTCCCCGGTTTTTGGATTCACCAGTTTTGATTTAATTGTATTCATCTCTTCATCAAGAACATAATTTCTTAAGTTACCGTTCTCAAATTCAACATCAGATATCACAAAAGGTGATGCAAGTTTCCCATGAGCGATTTGCTGACCTTCAAGCGCAGGGCCAGCGGCGGCAGAACCTGTATAGATTGTGCCATCAACGATCAGAGCCATCTCAGCATTTGTTCCATAGTCTGTAGCTATGGCAATATCTGTAGTTTCCAAGAAACCAGACTTAATTATAAGAGCAAGAGCATCAGCACCAATTTCATGCCTTATTGCAGGAGGAACCCGTAGAGTAGCATTCGGATACACTTCCAGCCCGGATATGTCGCTGCAGTTTAAGATAGCAGCTTCTCTTTTTTGTTCTTTGATATTCAGTTTTTCTTTTTTTCGTTCACCAGCATATGCAAGGTCATCAATAGGTATACCCTGGAAAATGGATAACTGGATGGGGTTACCGCAAATAGCCAGCCTTTCAAGCTCCTCAGGTCCAATCCCAAGCTTCTCGATGATTCTTCTTACCGCATTCACATGTAGTTTATGTGCAAGATCCTGCCCGTATGTAATGGCAAAATCCATGTGGTCCATTATGTTTGCTCCCGGAAGAGGATTTCTTAGTGTAATAACTGTCTTTTTTATCTCTCCGGTATCGAGATCTACCTTCTGTGCACGGATACCACTGGTTCCTATATCTACTGCAACACCTAATCTCATTTTTATTCCTCTATTTACAAGTGTTCTAGACAAATAAAATATCTTCTCCCTGAGAACTATATATTCTTTTATATCACATCCTACAAAAAACATCCTGCCTATTTTTTTTAAGAAATGAAATACACGGGTTTCAAGAATACTGCAAAATAACGTCAGTTATTGCATAAATTAATATAATACTATTGAAAAACCCGATTGATAACTTAACTTTTTCGAATGAGTTTTAACCCCTTATCAGTAAGTATATAATGTAAGCTACTTAAATCACTATAACACGCTTCACATACTTTATATGAAGAACATAAACCACATTTATAACAATCTTTATCAGCTTTTTTAATATAGCCCATTTGTTCAATTAGCCTCATCCTGTCTTTTAACTGTTGCACAGATATGCCCATTATCTTAGCAGTTTCACTCCAGGATAGCCTGTCTACAAATATATGTATTAATATCTCCGAAATCATTAAAATTTCCTATTTTATTTATCTATTGTTCTGAAATCATTTTTCCATATAAAATAAGCACCTAAAGGCAGTAATCCAAGATATATTGCCGGCCTGATATCATCAGCAATACTTCTGCCATTCATTTCAAAATCTTTCAACCAGTATGATTCTAACCAGTTACCAGTCATTACGAGCAGATAAACTGACATGAATATTAATGAAATCAATATACCCACATATACATAAGCGATACTTTCATTGAATCCTCTTTTGTGTTCCATTAAACCATATAGAAAGATGGTGCCTATAAGTATTAGAATCAAACTACCTATGAAATCAGAGGGTACAAATAAAAATGCTGATATCGAATTCACAAAAGAACTTAGATAAGTGATACCAGACATATTATAAAGACTTAATATAAATTGTATAACACCTGCCGACAAGTAAACTACACCAGAGAGAGCCGCAAATAGCATCTTTTTTCTTAATTTTCCAGAATCATTTTCCATATTTATCACTCAGGTAAGCAGTTTTCCTCCCTGAAATACTGTAAAGGCCAGTAGCCATGCAACGACTAAACCATAAAGAACAGAAAAAACAGTCCATTTCCATGACCCTGTTTCTTTTTTGATTATACCTATTGCTGCCATGCATGGCATATACAGCAGACTGAATACCATGAAACTCAGTGCTGTAAGAGGGGACACTTGAGGATCTGCAAGCAGGCTGTCTGTCAAAGCAAATTTATCATCACCCACTCCATAAAGTACCCCTAGAGATGCAACAACTATTTCTTTAGCTGCAAAACCAAATAGTAAAGATACAGATAGCTTCCAATCAAAACCAAGCGGTTCTAGAAATGGCTGAATAGCATGACCTATAACACCTATTAAACTATCTTCACTTCCATATTCAACTCCCCATGGCAAGGCAGCTATGGTCCATATCACTATAGAACCTCCAAGTATTATAGTTCCCGCCTTTTTTATGTACATTGAACCATTATTCCACATATGGAGTATGCTTGTCTTGAGAGTTGGAACCCTATAGGGAGGCAATTCCAGGATAAAAGGGGCTGGTTGACCTTTCAAAGTGGTAGTACGTAATAACTTTGCAGAGGCAATTGCCACAACAATTCCTAAAATATAAATGCAAAAAATAACTGTACCTGCATCTTTACTGAAGAAAGTGCCTGCAAACAATATGTAAATAGGCAATCTGGCCCCACAGGAAATGAAAGGCAATACCATAATGGTAGCCATTCGATCCATAGTGTCTTCTATACTCCGAGTAGCCATAATAGCAGGTACATTGCATCCAAATCCAAGCAGCATCGGAATAAACGATTTACCCTGCAAGCCAATCTTATACATAATCCTGTCTACAATAAAAGCAGCCCTTGCCAGATAGCCGCTATCCTCGAGCATAGAAAGCAGAAAAAAAAGGATGAATATGTTGGGTATGAATGAGAACACTGAGCCTACACCACCGATAATACCTTCCCCCACAAGTGATGCAAGCCAATCTGGATGTAGCTGGCCAGTTGCATTTTCACCTAACCATGAAAAAATGTTTTCAATTATTAACATAAAAGGGTTGGCAAAACTGAAAGTAAGTTCAAAAGCACCCCACATAAGAGCAAGGAATATGGGGATACCAAGATACTTATTAGTCATAACATGATCTATCATGTCTGAAGTTGTCATTCGTGATGTACAACGCTCGCACATCTGGGGAAACATGGCACTTATAATTTCATACCTTTTATCTGCCATTAGAGCTTCATATTCTT
>JACIVZ010000037.1 GCA_014361205.1 Methanomethylovorans sp.
TTTTTTGTTTCAGGAGGAATTTTTTCGCTTGTGAAAGCACCCTGTGTAGGTGGTATATACTTTTCTATTCTGGATATGCTGGTAGGAAGAAACAATCTTGTGCAGGGAGTAACTTACCTTGCAATCTATAATTTCGGAGTTGTTTTTCCAATAATTATTTTCGGGATATTACTTGGCTATGGAATGAAACCAGAAACCATCACAAAAATCAAAGAAAGCAAGCGTATAGAGATTAGGCTTATTACAGGAATTATATTAATTATGCTTGCTCTGCTCTTGCACTTACACATCATTTAAGATCATAAATTCAAGATAAATGTTACATTGTTTAAGTTGATGCTGAAAAATCCTTTATTTATTGCACTTTGACTTTTTCGATCGTAACTTTCTAACTGATTTCTGTATAAAAGAATGATTTCAGCCCTCAACCAGTTGTTTCATTTCTCTTGCAGCAATAGCTATATCTTTTTTATGATAGACCATAGCTATTTTCTCTACAGCATCCAGATTACGCACTACATTTTCCAAATAACCCAATACATCGCCGGCATATGCAGTCAGCCCGTAAGTGTCTTCAAGTTTATGCACAACCCCTGCAGGGTCATAACCATCCATGCGTATTTCCACTATCTTTGCAGAAAGCAGCCTCTCAGCACATCCGCAATATGGTGAGTCTTTACATTTGCATGTTAAAAAAGCTTCTGCGAATGCAAAGAGTTTTTCTTGTATATTAATATCAAGCTGGGAAATATTATTACCTTCAAATATTAAATCAAGAGAAGCACCCTGAAAAACCCGGGAAGGAACATTGATATCCAAAGCTGCAGAGATTTGAGCTGCATATTTGAAATAAACAGCATCAAAGAATTCAAGGTTAGTAATGATCTCAAGGGGATTTTTGTCTTTAAGTACTGCATCCCGTATCAGGAAAGCTGTAGATACTGACAGGAAATGAGCAGCAGCTATCTGGCCAAAAGAAGTGAGAAATATATTATCCTCTCTTTTTTCTAAAAATTTATGATGTATTAGTATTTCAACAAGTTTATCAAGATCAAAATTTCCCAGCATCCGCTTATGGATTGCAGCAAGATCTTTTTTGGAAGAAGTTATTGCTGCTGAAGCCAGTATCTCTTCCATCTGTTCATCTTCTCCATAGTTCAATGAAGAAGGAAGCATTTTCCCTTTAAGTAATCTTATAGCAACAGCATCTTCAGTTTCTGTCTGCTCACTGGAATAGCGTTTATTAGGGGTTGCCAGCAACACGACAATACCCCTGTCATGATAGTCGGGGCGTCCCGCCCGTCCCAGCATCTGCATGAACTCCTGCATATTTAGCCATTCGATTCCCATGGCAAGGGATTCAAATATCACCTGGGATGCCGGGAAGTCCACGCCAGCGGCAAGGGCAGCCGTTGTTACAACTACAGGTAATTTTCCTTTAAGAAAACGTTCTTCTACGGATTTGCGAACAGATTGAGTAAGACCTGCGTGATAAGGTGCGCAGACTATTGGCAATGCCTCTGATATACTATGGCAATTGCGTCTGGAATTTGTAAAAATTATTGTTTGTCCTCTATGTCCTTTTGAGGATATCCTGGCAAACTCTTCTTTTACCAGTCGAGTCATAAGCTTGATTTTCTCATGTTCCTCACAGAATATAAGATGACGTTCAATGGGAACTGGCCGATATTCATACTCTACCAATGTTGCATTCAGTTTTTGTGACAGGGCAACAGGCTCTGCAACAGTGGCAGAAAGATATATAAACTGAGCAGCAGGAGCAACATATTTCAGCCTTCCTATAACTCCGTCAACCCTGTGACCACGTTGTGCATCTTCCAATGTATGCACTTCGTCTATGACTACAGTGCCAATTTTACCTAAAAGATCAGCATCTCCTGACCTTAATATAAAATCAATACCCTCATACGTTCCTACAATTATATCTGAGTCAAGACTTCTGCGCATCTTTACAGTAGCAGAGGTACGTATACGGGAGCTTCCAATGCGTATAGAAGTTGTAAGACCTAATGTTGCATACTTCTCACTGAACTGATCATACTTCTGATTTGCAAGAGCCACTAAAGGTACTAAATAGAGCATTTTTCCTTTTTTACGCAGTATGTTCTCAATGCCCGCCAGCTCTCCTATCAATGTCTTCCCTGTAGCTGTAACTGAAGTTACAAGCTGATGTTTTCCTTTGAAAAGTCCAGCATCAACCGCTAATGTCTGTACAGGAAGAAGTTCATCGGATTTTTTCAAAAGCAGTTCCTTAAATTTATTTGATATGGGAAGGTCTATAATTTTTACAGTCTTTGCATCAAAGGATGCCTCTACGGTATCGAACTTTGTAAGTTCCTTGTCAAGATTTTCTGGGTTCAGTGTAGCTACAGTGCGGTCAAAATCTCTGGTTTGCAAAAGCATTTCTTCAATATGCTGCTTTGCCTCATCGCTATAATGACAATAAGGAGAATTAATAACCTTGAAAAGCTCTTCTTTGGCACATTCTTTACATATTTTTTCAGAATGATACTTAATAGATCTCCTGTTCAGGAAATTAAATCTGCGTTTTAGTAAGCAAAAACGGCAGACATTAACATATTCCCCTTCAAGCTGGAAACCTTTTAGCATATTGAAAAAGGATGATTCAGTATTTTCATTTCCTCCTTTTGCAATCATGATACGGGCAGCCATCCGTAAAAGATCTATGAAATCTGCAGGTG
The DNA here is from genome assembly GCA_014361205.1 of Methanomethylovorans sp. Taxonomy (GTDB): domain Archaea; phylum Halobacteriota; class Methanosarcinia; order Methanosarcinales; family Methanosarcinaceae; genus Methanomethylovorans. The sequence continues at coordinate 2,724 of JACIVZ010000037.1, forward strand.
TAAGATATTCTTCCTTGTTATCCCTGTATACTTTGAATTTGTATGGTCTTGCGCCTGCTGCGGTATTTTTAAGTATTACTTCACCTGTAAAAACAGGTAATTTTCTGGCACCTTTTATGACCATTACAAATAATTTACTATTTTCAGTGTTTACAAGGATCCATAAGCTCATTATGCAGCTCAATTGGAAAGAAGGTATAAGTAATATATGCTTGATTCATTCACTGGGAAAAATTATATGTATTGAAAGCTAATGTATACAAAAAAAAATATAATAAATTCTTAAACCCCAATGCCTTTCTGAGGTAAAGCTTCATGCCAGAATCATTCAAATTTGCAGGAATGCAGCAGCTGTACGATGATGAAAAAAAATCTTATAAAGAACCTGATGCACATAGTCTTTATGATAATATCAGGGAGAGCATACCGCAGGAAAATGATCAGATTCAGGGAAAGATTACAGGGACATTAAGTACAGGCATTTCAGTCCTCGACAGAAATATAGGAGGGGGACTACCTGGCGGATCAATGATCTATGTTTTAGCAGATGCTGCTGGTATGGCAGAAATATTTCTCTATCAGTTTACTCAATCAAGAAAAACTTATTATTTTACTACAAGCCGCAGACCTAAATATGTACTGAAGGACATATTGAGCCTTAACTTCGATATAAAAAACATAATTTTCATTGATGTTTATAGTGAATATTATCTCACACCATCTGGAGAAATGATAGATAATATAGGAAATGAGTATGCAGATACTAAGCTGCTCGAATTTGTGGAATATAATTTAAAGAACATAAGAAATGACGATCGAAGAGGAGATATTAACATTATATTTGACAATTTTTCATTTATCATGAATCTGAATGTTAACCAGGTACGAATTAAAAGGACGATGAACCTCATATATGAGGTTAGTAAAGAAACATCCGCTCTTACATATCTATTTGGTTTAAAAGGTAGTCATCCTGAACATATAGAGAACTATATCCTCAATTCTGCAGATGTTATCTTCGACATCTCTTTTGACAGGGGAGCTGATAAAATAGTAAACAAACTATCTATACCTAAGATAAGAGGTATGTTACCTACTACCGAAATTATCAAGTTCAAGATATGTGATGGAGTTCAGATTGATACGTCCAGAGACATTGCTTAAATTTTTGTTTAAAGAATTCCATTGTCTATTGCACTATTGCAGAGGCATGACCTTCGTATAGGCATACGTGTTGCAATGGAATGTAAAATATCAAAAATACAATCTTTTTTGAAGGTAAGTATATCCAGTACCTCGCTTGCTGTAGGTTTAGAATTATCAATGCCAGATGCTATATTTGTTACTATACACATGGATGCATAACAGAGCTGCATTTCTTTGGCAAGCACAACTTCAGGTACACCAGTCATGCCCACAACATCTGCAAAATTTTTTAACATTTTAATCTCAGCTTTTGTTTCAAACCTCGGACCTTCAGTACAGGCATAAATTACCTCAGCTGTTTCAATTTGTTTTTCTTTAAGGATTGAAATTATTAGGGAACGAAGTTGAGGACAATATGGCTCTGACATATCTACATGTACGGTTTTATCCTCAAAAAATGTACAAGGACGCAGGCGAGTGAAGTCTATAAAATCATAAGGTATTACTACAGTTCCCACACAATGATTATGCATGGTCCCCACAGAGTTAATCGATATTATCCGCATGATCCCCAACTGTTTTATTGCCATTATTATGGCACGATAATTTATCATGTGAGGTGGAACATGACCATTAGCACCGGCGTGTCTTGGAATAAACAATATGTTTCTGCCTGCAATTTCAGATATTGTCGCCTCGACGGTGCCATATTCAGTATTTATTGTAACCTTTGATTGTTCTTCAGGAGATGAAAAACCCACACCGCCTATAACAGCGAAGGAAAAAGGTATTATAGAAATATTTCTCAGATTAAGTTCTCTCATTTGCATTTTACTCCTTGATGGAACCCATATCAATCCTGATACCTGCAAGAGCAAGAATTATAGCCAGCACTATAGAATATATGAAATACTGAAGTCCTTTGATAATAGACAGCTGCACGTTATCTATAGCTGGATTGAAGGCAAGTATGTAGGTGGTAGACCCCCAAAATAACAGCCCGAGGGAAAAAGAATAGAGTATGGAAGATATCTGCTTCAGATTAAACTGCCCCTTTAAATACATATCCATCATACGACCTAACTTGATCATAATAGCTGCTAAAACCAACCACCATATGGAACTGTGTATGAATACAGTAGCGAGGGGAATCAATCCATGATACCAAATTCCCCCATGGGTATAGTACTGCCACATTCTGACAGATCCTTGTACAAAGGCGACTATAATTATTAACAACGCTGCTGTATGGGTTACAACAATCAGCTTCCCACTGTGAAAATCATCTTTGATTTTTTTCCATATAACTGTAACAGTATCACCAAAACCACGATATAGCATGTAAAGGCCAACTGCAGCAAGAATACCTATTATAGCACCCTCTGGATAACGCGCTAACAGGAAAATTGAATAGATAAGAGCTGCAAGTCCGACAGGAACAAAGAATGTCTGGGAAATTTTTGGATCATTAAAAGCATGTTTGAGTATATAATATGTGCTTTCAAGGTTTGAACTTTGCATGATTACTATACGTTTAACTGAATTTATTTTTATCCTTGACTGGACAATAGGAAGTAAAGTCTCATCTTCAGCACCGTCAGAGATGAAAATGGCATTTGAAGCATTGTTTTTAGCAAGAAAATCATCAAGTTGCTGGGAGATTTTCTGGTCAGAGATGATACCTACATTTTTATCACCTGCAAAGGTGACAATCTCGGCTTCCAAACCCTTTTCACGAAGCTCATCCAGCACTTTAATGCCACCGAAGATGGTATTGGAATCAGAATCTTCGGGATCTGCTATTGACAAAGCAACAGCTGCTTTGACATTCTCTTCCCTTCCTATTATGGGACTTGAGATATTTGCCTTTTCGCCTAGATCGTTATCTCTGTCGATACAAATTACAAGTGTATCCATCTGACCTTATTCCTTATTGCAGGACAAAATATAAATAAGTTCTCATGAAAATCATTATCATCAGAAGGATTTATCAATACTCTCAGAACCAAGACCCAGTGAAGAAATGAGTCTTTTAGCCCATTTCAATTTTTTCATTTTTAAGGGAGATACCACAGGATCATCAAAAAAAAAGCCGGCAAGTTTTATAGTATGTGCTCCGAATTCATACGCTACATAAACAGCTCTGTCTCCGTCGGTAAATCCACCAAAGTTGAAAACATTTTTCAAGGGGGCAGCCTGAGTGGAACCAATTATGTTCTGAAGACGGGGTACATATTTTACAAGTTTATCCATATTATCTCCATGTGCATGGACAACAACAAGGGCACCATGCTCAGAAGCTTCTATCTCTCTTTCAACTTCTCCATCCAGATCCGTAACTATAATATCCGGTATCCTGCCAGTATTCATGACAACCGCTGTCGCACCATCTGCTGCAATTATCACGTATTTTTCAAGGTCCAATTCCTCAAGCTCTTTACAAAGATTCGGTGCATTACCACACACAAGGACTTCTTTTCCGAATATTACCTTCTTAAGAGCCTCTGGATTTATTGAACCCCTTTCCTCAAGCACATGTGAGAGAAAGACAGCTACTCGCTCATCTTCCTCTCTACTGAAACCACAGTCATGAATTATTTCGGAATATATGGGTTCCCATGCTGCAAAATCCATGTTCTTTCCTGATGAAATACATTCAGCTTCTTGATATTCCAATGTGCATTGATATTCCCTCTACATCCCAGTCCTTTACAAGGTCACCGGATACTTCTATATCAGAGCCTATGATCTGAAGGTCTGCACGCACCTCATTGGCAATCATCTGTTCCAAATCCAGCACAAGATCCACTACTCTATCATCATCTATGCAGATTATGACTTTAATGTATTCATCAACTGCAAGATCCATTTCCTTTCTCATATCCTGAACCCTGCGAATGACTTCTCTGGAATAGCCTTCAGCTTCCAGTTCTCTTGTAAGCTTTGCATCCACATATACAATACCTGCAGCAGATGAAGCACTTGCCATCAGTTCAGGTAATGTTTCCTGGAAAGTTACCATATCAGGAGTTATTGTAACGGTCATGCCATCAGCAAGTTGTAGTTCATAGCCCTCTGAACAGGTAAGTTTTTCCATTAATGAGATTGCATCAGCTTGCTTTAAAGCAGCTATGACCTTTCCTGCATCACCTTTGAAAACCGGACCAATAGCTCCTGGATTGGGTACAGCGCTAAAACTGAGTTCTTTCCATGCTTCTCCTATTTCAGTGAGAATCACATCCTTAGCGTTTGTCTGATCCATAATCACTTCTTTCAGCTTTTTAATAGCTGAAACTGCAGTTTCATCCACTGGACTTATCACAATCCTGCTCACTGGCCATCTCAGTTTGCGTCCAACCTTCTGGCGTGCGTTTGAAGTCGCTTCAACAACAGACCGTGCAATTTTCATATGATTTTCAAGTTCTGTATCAATAAGTGATTCATCCAAAGCAGGCCAGTCATTCATATGTACAGATTCAGGTGCATCTGTGTAAACATTACGCACCAGATTCTGATACATTTCTTCCGCAAGATGAGGCATAAATGGAGCAATAATTTTGGTGATAGTCGTGAAAACCTCATACAGAACTCTATATACAGCTATTTTGTCAGGATCGTTTGCTTCAACCCATGTCCTCGGTCTTATAAGCTGGATGTACCAGCGGGATAGGTCTTCAAGGATAAAGTCATTGATGGTTCTGATTGCCTTATGGAGCATATATGTTTCCATTGCAGCATTCACTGAGCTAATCACCGATTGCATCCTTGAAAGAATCCACCAGTCCTCACTGCGCATGTGTGGCTTTACGGATTCCAGAGAGATCTGAGACGGATCAAATCCATCCAGCACCATATAGGGTAAGGGGAAACGGTAGACATTCCATAGGATGTTGATAGTTCTGTGGATATTTGCTATCTCCTCATTGCTGAACTTTAAGTCTTCCCAGGGTGCACTGGATGATAATACATAAGCACGCAAGGTATCAGCACCGAACTTTTCGATGATTTCAGAAGGCTGAACCACATTACCCAGACTTTTGGACATTTTCTTGCCTTCAATATCCAGAGTAAAACCATGCATCAGAACACTCTTATATGGCGCTTTGCCAAAAGCAACCATACTGGCTCCTAATTGTGAATAGAACCACCCTCTTGTCTGATCGTGACCTTCAGTAATGAAATCCGCTGGCCACCATTTTTCAAAATCTTCTTTCTGATGTGGGAAGTTCAATGTTGCCCACGAAGCAACGGCTGAATCAAACCAAACATCAAACACATCTTCTACCCGACGCATTTTTCCGCCACATTCGCATGTAAGGGTTATAGAATCCACATAAGGCCTATGTAGTTCAATAGCTTCAGTCAATCCTGATTTTTCAAGTAGTTCCTGCTTAGTTCCTATGACATCTATTCTTTCGCATTCTGTACAGCGCCAGACAGGAATTGGTATACCCCAGTAACGTTGTCGTGAGATACACCAATCTCTTGCACCTTCCACCCAATCCCTGAAACGTGCCGAACCTGCCCATTCAGGATACCAGACAACTCTGTCTATTTCGGAAAGCATCTGTTCTTTCAATTCAGAGATCTTCAGGAACCACTGGCGGGTAGCGAGATAGATTATAGGTGTTTTACATCTCCAGCAGTGTCCGTAGCGGTGGGAAATAGTACTTTCTGCAAGCAAAAGTTTTCTTTCCTTAAGGTTTTCAACAACCACTTTATTAGCTTCACGAATATGCATTTCTGTATATTCGCCTGCCTCTTCAGTATACCTGCCATCGGATCCGACTGGACAAAAAATGGGTAGACCATATTTTATGCCTACTTCAAAGTCGTCCATACCATGCCCCGGAGCTATATGAACACAACCAGTGTTTTCTGCTGTTACAAAGTCTGCAAGATATACTTTGTGCTTGAAAAGTGCCTGTTTTGGTATTTGATCTGCAAGTGGGTGTTCATATTCAAGTTTTGTAAGATCTTCACCCAGCATGGTCTCAAGTATCTCAAAATCTGCATACCTTCCTTTTTTGAGTACATCTTTAACCAGTGATGAAGCCATGATAAGCACTTCACTTTCACCGGAGGACGTTACAGCTTTTACTTTAGAGTATTCGAAAGATGGATGTACAGCAACTGCAATATTTGAGGGTATAGTCCAGGGAGTTGTGGTCCAGATAACAATCGATGTATTGGGTTCCCCCTTTAATCTGAACTTTACATATATAGAAGGATCAACACGCTCTTCATATTCAACTTCTGAATCAGCTATTGCAGTTTCACATCTGGGACACCAGTTAACCACCCTTTTACCTTCCTCAAGCAGATTTTTCATATGTGCCTGCTTCAAAGTCCACCAGGCAGCTTCTATGTATTCGTCCCTCAGTGTCATATAAGGGTCTTTCCAGTTAAGCCATACTCCAAGGGAATTGAACTGGCGGGTCATGTCATCTTTCTGTATTAAAGCAAACTCTTTACATTTGTCTATGAATTTGCCAACACCATACCTTTCAATATCCTTTTTGGAAGTAAAACCAAGCACACCTTCTACTTTTACCTCTATGGGAAGACCATGCATATCCCAGCCTGCACGGTCAAGTATATGGTAATTATTCATAGAACGGTACCTCAGTATAGAATCCTTGATTATCTTATTCCATGCGGTACCTAAGTGGATATGACCGGTGGTATACGGCGGTCCGTCTACAAAAAATAAACGTTTTGCACCTATTCTGCGTTGGCGTACCTTAGAGTACGCATCAATCTCATCCCAGAAAAAATGTATCCTCGATTCAATCTCATCTGCGTTGTATTGACCTGTGATCTCCTTTAGCATAGGATGATGTCTCCATAAAGCATGATTGTTAGATATTCACCTATTGCAGTATCCAATTTAAATGCTTTGTTCCGCATTTTAAGCAAAAATTATAGTCAATTACTGTCATTCAAGTACATAAACTTCTATTTATGAATTAACCTAGAATATTTACCAATGTTTGAAATAAAACACTTATAATTAAAGAGGCGTGAATATAAAATTTTTTAACTATATTTTCTGTCTAATTATAGTTATTCTATAATGTCCTGAACAGCAACCGTCTCAAGCAGAAGTTCATTAAACAACAATTTTTCCAGAGTTCTTGTAACGTATATTCGATGCTGATGTTTCTGGATATCTTCGTTCATACGTAATTGTGAATCCACCTGTATCCTTAGCAGGGCAAAATGAAAACCATTCTCATCTCTAAGTTGCATTGAGTAGAAAGTCTCAAGAAAGTAAGGTAAAAGATAAGGGTTATCTACAACTCTGCACAGAAGGAGCAACTCTTCAGGAATGGAGTCAGAATCTTTAATCATCGAGTGACCTGTGATGATTTTTAAAGTATCCAGTGAATATTCGTTTTCTGCCACCATTATTTTTCCAGGTATTGACATAACATACCTCTCTTTCTGATATCTGTCTACACTATGTTTTATATATAAGAGTTTGTTCTATTATGTCTTTGCACTTAACTAAGTCTTCAGCACGATTTATATTCAATGCAAAAGCAATGTCTTTGCTAACCAGACTTTCATACTCCTGCTCTTCTTCAATATTGTTACCATCTATTATATTGACGCCACAGGGCACTATCAGTTCTCCTCCCCAATTAAAGACTGTATCGGGTCTAACCGAAAGTCCTTTGCAAATACTAAGAGGAGAGAATACTGACATTGCAGGTTTTCCACATTTTTCATATTCTTCTATAACATAATCAATATGTTTCCCTTCAAGCAATGGCAAGTCAGCCATAATAATCAGTACCGGTACATTTATAGCTGCTTCTTTTACGGCATGTATCATATCACCTACGTAATTGCCTCCTCCTGTCATGATAGTCTTTACTTTACCATTATAATTTTTCTGAAGAAAACTCTCTGTTTGAGGTGTTGCAGGAGACACAGCAACATATATTTTGTCTATCCTGGAAGCTTCCTCCAATGCATCTATAACATATGTTATCAATGGTTTGTTCAGCAAACGTACACATGGCTTTTCACCCATTCCAAGCCTGCTCCCCAGACCCCCAGCCATTATTATAGCATCCATGGAATACCTCCGTTGTGATAACTTAATACCAGTACTATCGTAATAAGAGCAATGGTTCTTCCCACTTCATTGGAAGTACCAATTATATCCCCATTTATACCACCAAAATGCCGATTACTTATGTTTAATACCACAAATGCTGAAATAATAGCAGCTAAGAGAGCAATAAGTCCTGCATGCCAAAGTCCAAAAGGTATCAGAGCAAGTGTACAAATAAATACAGAACCTAATAAGCCAACAGCATATTTGGAAATTGTAGTGTTTTTAACCAGAATAGACCCAAGTCCTTCATGAATAGACTTTCCAAAAGCTGCTATTGTGAGCATGCATTGCATTGCAGATACTTCTGCCACCAGCATGGATGATAATAAGACAGTAGCTGCAGTCTGCATATTATTGGCAAATAAAAAGGCTTCTGATTGAAGCGATATAATGGCCGAATAAAATGTGAGAATACCCATTACACAGAAACCAACACCACCTATGCCAAGTGCAACATCCTTAAGAGCACGGATCTTCTTTTCTACCGATCCATGAGCTGTCACTCCATCACCAAAATCAGCAAGTCCGTCTAGATGGTTAAGTCCTGTAAGATAGTATACAAAAATGACTATTAAAATAGCACTTATCTGTGAGGGGAACGTCATCATGGTCAAGAAAGCGAACACTCCCATCACCAGTCCAAGTACAGCACCCACAATTATGTGCAGATACGTTCTTTTGAAGAATTCGTCCAGACCTTCCATTGTTAACCCGACAGGGATAGTAGAAAGAAAACCAAAACTGGATCTTAAGGCCAGAAGAAAACTGTTCATCCTGCAATCACACCGCTGTTATCACTTTTTTTGTCATTTCTGTGGCTTTTTTTTTTCATTCTTTGAGGTAGAACCTGCCATACCTCTTGTATACATGTTTGCTGAAACGCCCCCGATAAGTCCCCCAATAACATCATCCATGAAAGGACCTAACTTTGAGAGTATGCCTGGCTTTTGTTTATCAAATCTTACAAACTCAAAAGTACCCTTATCACCACTAATGTATCTGGAAATACTCATTCCGAGAACTTCATCAGCTATTATGAATGTAAGGTCTTTTTCATAGGATTTTTTACTAATGTTGGGAAGATGTCCTCTACGACCTTCTTTTTCTAGCAATATACCTGCATATATAAGAAGACATAGATTAGCATCAGACAAGGCTAGATCCAGTTCAGCCAAAAACAGTTCTTCTGCTTTTTTTCTCGTTTCTATTCCCGGATGAGGAACATAGAGTTCGAGCGCAGCATCAACAAGCATTTGCACAGTGATTCCCTCTTCCTGTAAAATATCTCTTATATCAAGAGGAGCATCACCCTCCAGTTCCTTTGACTGGTCTTTTTTAAGATCATTGTTTTTAATATCAGATAATTTCATACTAATCACTTGACCTAATATACATAGAAATGATTCATTGTTATATAAAGTAGAGAAGCACACATCAGCACAGATATCACGGCAGAACACAGAACAAGGTTTCGTGCCAGTTTTATGTGAAAGAATTGAGGATAGGGATTTAATGTGCCCAGAGTGTAAACATTCGGCTTTTCAAGACGAATGTTCATCGCACCAGCAAAAGCCGCCATTGGATAACCAGAATTTGGGGATGGAGTTTTTGTCCCATCCTCTATTGCAAGTTTGATGGCTTTTGCTGGATAAAGAATTCTTCTAAAAGAAGGCAGCAATTGTAATAACATAGTTGCTGTTATAATAGGTATAATTGACAATCTGGCAGGAATCAAGTTCAACAAGTCATCTGATTTTGCCGAGAACCAGCCAAGCTGCAAATACTGAGGATCTCTGTAACCTACCATTGAGTCTAAAGTGCTGGCCGCCTTATATATATAGGCTGCAATTATCCCGAATGGTCCGAACACTGCAAAGTAGAACAAAGGTGAAAGTATACCATCAACAAAGTTTTCAGATGACGTTTCTATTACAGCGGATGATACCTGTTCAGGTGTAAGCTTGGAGGTATTTCTGCTCACATACATAGAAAGGTTCCTCCGTGCTTCTTCCAGATTACCTGTGGCAAGTTCTCCATACACTTCTTTGCCTGCATCCATCAGGCACCGAACAGCAAAAGTTATCTTGAGGAACCACGCTGCTACTAAATATCTGATCAATGCAGGTATACTTTCTGAATCAAGTATCAATGTGGCAAAAATACCAATCATTGCAGCAAAAAAAAAGCAGCATAACGCCATAAAGATACCATAAAGCCTTTTATTTCGGGAAGGTACTTTCTCTTTAAAGAAAGAGATAAGTTTGCCCATCCATACAACAGGATGTAAGGCAAATGGTGGCTCTCCAGCTACCAGATCAATAATAAAAGCAAGAAGTAATACACTCACCAAGTCAAAAACACTTATTGTGAAGAACATAATATGGGCTCCATGATATCTTTCCATACTTTTTTAATTGCTTCCTCACTGCCGTTTTCAGCTATAAGCGCCGATATTATCTTTTGTACTACAGCTGGTTCATGTACTGTCCTGCATTCAAGACAACTCCATACCTCTTTACCACTCGATCCAACTATCCACTTTCCTTCAGTGCGCTCATCTAAGCAAGGATAGAATGGACAAAAACAAAAGGTACAATCCTGTCCTTCAAAATGACATGGATAGTAATTACATTCTCTATTGCTGCCCACAGGTCCTTTTTCCCGAGCCTCTGCCAGATTACGTTGCAGATAAATTATTGCTTGTTCCCTACCCCATTCCTGAATTACCTCTCTTATACAGTTTATTATCCTTTCATTTTCAGCTCTGGTACGTACAGCTATTCGTATATGGTTTTTTCCGAGGTCCTGGAAAGAGCTGCAATCTCTGATTAGAACTCCATGTTTTGCCATTCTCTCTGTTAATTCAACAGAGTCCATGGAGAGATCACTGATATCCACAAAAATATAATTCACACTACTTTTAATTGGTTTAAATCCACGGCGTTCCAGCTTTTCCATAAGAAAATCTCTTTCTCTGGCAATCATCTCTCTCGATTCAATCATATATCGGCTGTAGCATCCACCTTCCATGTTCATAAGAGCTGTACTTACTGCTTCTGCCACAATTCCTATGTTCCAGGAAAGTCTTGCATTGTTAAGCAATGTTGCTATTTTTACCGATGCGACCCCAAAGCCCATTCTTATGCCAGGAATAGCAAAAGCCTTTGTAAGGGAACGCTGAATGAACAGATTGTCATTGTCCTCCACCAGATCCACAATTGTCTGTGAAGGATCTGCAAGTTCTATAAAAGCTTCATCCACAAAAATGATTACTCCATTGTCCCGGCATTTGTTAAGAAGATGCTGCATTTCTTCCCGGGTAAATAATTTTCCAGTAGGATTATTGGGATTACATACAAACAAAAGCCTTGCACCTTTCAGGATGTTCGCTGGTATATCTGGTAGCATTTCCTGTTTTATATATTGAATCTCAGCTCCAAATATGCTACATTGTTGTTCATATTCGCTGAAAGTGGGAGACGGAATCAGCACTTTATCTCCTTTCTCTATAACGGTCTCTGCCACCAGCCTGATAATCTCTGAAGAACCATTCCCGGGAATTATATTTTCGGCTGTGATTCCCTTCCCCACAAACGCAGCTGCAGCATTTCTGAAATCCAGATACCGATTATCTGGATATTGCCCTATTCTTTCAAGAGCATTGTATAATATTTTATCCATATCCAGACCTGTGTAGGGATGATCAAAAGGAGTGCCATATGGATTAAGGCTGGCACTTGCATCCAAGATCTCGGCTTCTGGTATATTGTATTTCTGAGATGTTTTTCTTACCAGACCTCCATGTTTGCATGGCTGAACCTTTAGCAGATGTTCTCTGAGTGGAATAAAATTTGTTTGTCTTGACACAGTTATCGCCTTTTTTTTAGATAACAGGACATATATTAAGTTATTTAATTAGGTTTATCATAATTAAATTAAACTTGTGTAAAGCATAGGCTATAAGATTTTTATCTCCAGAAAAGATAACACCTATTAGAGCAATGGCTTTATTATAAGATGCCATGCTTTTTTTATGTTATCCTCTGTGTCACCATCTTCCATGAGTATGTCAAGTATTTGACGGGATAATTTAGGTTGATGTATATAAGTACAGTTCTCACAACTCCATACTTTGTTACCACTGGATGCTACTATCCACTTTCCCCCAGTACGTTCATCCTCACAGGCATAAAATGGACAAAAACAGAATGTACAATCCTGGCCTTTGAAATGACATGGATAATACTGGCACGTGCCTCTGCTAGCGGGAGTGCTACCCGACATAGCAGTTTCAATAGTTGCTTCCAGTCTTTCTCTTGCGTCTTCCTTGCTGGTTTCAGTAAGAACTTCTCCTATAGCCTTAAGAAAAATATCATTTTCTTCCTGAGAACGCAAACCTATTCTAATAAACTGTTTCTGTTCCTGGAAAAAGGAACTGCAATCCTTTATACAAAATCCTTTCATTGCCAGATTTTCAGTAAGTGTCTGGGAATCCATGAAAAGATCCTTTACATCTACCAGAAAATAATTTGCATCTGATGGCTGAGGAGAAAATCCATAAATTTTTCCAATACGATTAATAAGGTAATTACGCTGAGAATGTACAAGCTTCCTGGAATCTTGTAGATAGCTGGAATTAATACCTCCTTCAATGCTGAGTACAGCCGTACCAAACACGTCTGCAAGTGCATCGATACTCCAGGGAAGGCGAATATTATTGAGATGTTGAGCCATTTTCTCAGAAGCTACAGCATAGGCAGCTTTAATTCCCGGAATTGAAAATGCATGGACAATTGAACGAACTATAACAATAAAATTATTATCAAAGGTATGACCTGCAAGAGTTTGGGACGGATCACATAGTTCTATGCATGACTCATCTACAATCAGTAGAGTTTTATTTTTTGTACATCTCTCAGCAAATAGTCTTAGTTCTTTTCTGGAAGTAAGGATGCCTCCAGGATTACTGGGATTTGAGAACAGCACCACTTTGGCACTGCCTAGTATGCTATCATCCACTGTCAGCAGCTCATGAAGAGGAAGGTGGATCACACGTGCCCCAAACAGGACAGAAAAATGAATATATTCAACAGGAGAGGGAAATGGAAGCAGTACAAGATCGCCCTTTTCAAGAGTACTTCCCAGAACAAGTCTTATCAATTCATGTATTCCACTGTCTGGTATAATATTTTCATAAGTCAGACCTTTTCCAATAAAACATGCAGCAGCATTTCTTAATTCGAGATATCGATTATCAGGATATTGACTAACATGTTTCTTTGATCTCTCTATCAAACTAGTAAGGTCTAATCCGTTGTTTTGATATTGAAAAATATTTCCCATGGGATTAAGACGTGTACTAAAATCAATTGGATTTGTTTTCAGGGAATCCATTTTTACAAGTTTTGGGAGGACGTTATGATGGCACTGTGCTATTAGGTTTACGTTTTTATTAAGAATCGGTCTTTTTTCCTCCATGGATGATCCCACTTTGCCACTTATGTACAACATATAATTAAGTTTTTATGTTTGCTTAGACTAAAACTATTGCATAAAAATATATCTCAATAAGAGGCGATTTCAGATATAAATTGCAGAAAACTGCAAATTTGTGCCGGAAATCCTTAAAGGAGAGGTTAATATAGCAGACATTATTGATTATAAGATTATCGGAAATGATATGCAACTTATAGAGATAGAACTTGATCCCAAGGAAAGCGTAAGAGCGGAAGCAGGTGCAATGATGTACATGGGACCGGGAATCAAGATGGAAACTTCTACTGGCGGAGGCTTGTTCAAAGGTCTTAAAAGAGCCATTACAGGAGAGAGTTTTTTCATTACGAATTTTACATATGAAGGAGAAGGGAAAGGATATGTGGCATTTGGCGCTCCTTATCCTGGAAAAATCATTTGTCTTGATTTAGCTCAGCTGGGAGGCAGTTTTATTTGCCAGAAAGACTCTTTCCTGTGTGCTGCAAAAGGTATAGAAATAGAACCTACATTCACCAAGAAAATTGGAGCAGGATTGTTCGGAGGAGAAGGGTTTATACTGCAGCGGCTAAGAGGTGACGGCCTGGCATTTGTTCACGCTGGTGGTACTATCATTGAAAAGGATCTCAAAGCAGGAGAAATGATGAGAATAGACACCGGTTGTATATGTGCCTTTGCAGAAAGCGTTGATTATGATGTAACTTTTGTAGGTGGTTTCAAGAATGCACTTTTTGGAGGTGAAGGTGTAGTAATTGCAACGCTGCGTGGCCCTGGAAAAGTATTTTTGCAGAGTTTGCCGTTCTCCAGACTTGCTGACAGAATCATGGCCGCAGCAAGATATCAAAATCGCGATGAATCACCCGGTGTAGCTGGAATCGGGGGGAAATTACTAGGTGGGATGTTGGGAGGCGACAGATCCTACTGAAAGTAACCAAAAGTAACATATATAGAAACATACAGAAGTCAGAGAAGCATACAGAGGTGCATCGAGTGTGAGAATTTTTGCAATTGCCGATCCACATGGAAATTACTTAAAGATTAAAGGCCTTATGGAAAAAGCCGGAAAAATCGATGTTGTTCTAGTGGCAGGAGATATTACCAATTTTGGTCCAGATGAGAAGGCATTGGAACTTTTCGAACTTTTCGATGTACCAGTGCTCGCGGTGCCCGGCAACTGTGATAAACCGTCTATACTTAAAGTGATTGATGATTCAAATGCTATAAATCTTCATCAAAAGTCCTATACAATAGATGATACAGTGTTTATAGGCTCAGGAGGTTCTAATCCTACTCCTTTCTGTACTCCTTTTGAATTGCAGGAGTGCGATCTTGCATCGGGAATCGAGAAGATGATCCAGACTGCAGAAAACAATAACATGAAAATTGTGTTACTCACCCATGCTCCTCCATATGGTATTTTAGATGAAACACCCTCCGGACATGTGGGGTGTACATCTTTTGCATCTTTTATAGGGCGTGTACAACTTATTGTTTGCGGGCATATACATGAAGCCAGAGGTGTAGTAAAAACACAATCCACCGTAGTTGTCAATCCCGGCATGGCCTCTGAGGGATATGGTGCTATTATCGAAATGAATGATGATGTGCAAACCAAAGATATAAATGTTAAACTTCTACATTTTTAATGTGAAAGTTTATTAAGTAAAGGAAGTTAATAAATAAACTGGTGATAGGGATGAATATAAAACTAATCATTCTGTCAATAGTAATTTCTGCTGTCATTTTGTCAGGTTGCACAGGTAACAATGCCACAGATGTCAAGATAAATGATACAGTCAATGAAACTGTGAACAACAAAACCACTATTAATGAAACCACAAGTGATCTGGATGGCACAGTATCTAATGAAACAGAAGACAAAACAGTTAACGAAGAGCAACCATTAATAGATGCGTCTGCTGAGAAGGCAACGCAAGGACCAAAGGTCATAGACACTGGTTTACCAAGAACTTATACTATTCGCTTGGAAAAATTCCTTTCCTCTCCCAATAATCTGGTAGTCGCACCGCAGGATACTGTCTTTTGGATTAATTTCAATGATCCGGTTCGTGCATTTACTCTTGTGAGTGAAAATGGTCTTTGGGAAAACCAGGTTATAGGCTACAGACAATCTTTCAGTTATACCTTCAATGAAACAGGAACCTATAATTACAGTATTGTGGGTTTTCCCAGAATGAATGGGACCATTATAGTTAAATAATAACAGTCAATCGATGGGACCGATGAAGACCAGGACTATTATAGAAGGTGCTACTTGTGTGTTGGTCCCTCTGATTTTGGAAGATCAGCCAGTTTCCATCTCTTCAGCAAGTGTTTTTTATAATCCAGAAATGGAACTGAATCGTGATCTCTCTGTGGCAGCAATCGCAGCATTTTCCGAGATTATGGCATCTCGGAAAAATTTGAATATATCAGATATCACCTATGTGGATGCATTTTCAGCATCTGGTATCCGGGGACTCAGGATTGCCAAAGAAGTGGGGCTTACTGTAACATTGAATGATTGGAGTAAAGAAGCGTATGAGCTGATGAAAATAAACACAAAACTCAATAGCCTCAAAGATAAAGTGAACATCTGTCTTGAGAATGCCAATTTACTGTTACATAAAAATAAGTATCATATTGTAGATATAGATCCATTCGGATCACCTACCATATACCTTGATGCTGCATCAACTTCTGCTATCAGTATGCTTGCAGTTACAGCTACAGATACTGCTCCTCTTTGTGGTGCACACCTTAATTCAGGAATTCGTAAATACGGTGCTGTGCCCTTGAATGTTGAGTACCACAGTGAAATGGGATTACGCATCCTGCTTGGCAGAATCGCAAGAGATCTCGCAAGACATGAGAAGTCTATGTATCCTTTGTTCAGTCATGCTACACGACATTACCTGCGAGTATATCTTGAAGTGCAGAAAGGAGTTAATAAAAGTGATAATTGTTTAAAGAATCTTGGATTTATATCACATTGTAAAAAATGTTTCTCACGTTCTGTTCATTATGGATTGGCAGTGCATATACCTGAAAAATGTAAGATATGCGGTCATAATAATAATGTTGCGGGTCCTTTGTGGTTAGGTAATCTGCATGATAAAGATTTTTGTGATTCAGTACTTATGCAACTTTCAGATAGAGAACTTGGAAAGAAAGAGCAGGCTATGAAAATAGTCAGGCTGTGCAAAAACGAATTGGATGTTCCAACTTTTTACGATCAGCATGTTTTATCTAAAAAACTAGGTATATCTGCAATACCCATGGAAAATCTACTAAAAGAGTTGGAAACTAATGGTTTTAAGGCATCTCGGACACATTTCAGCGGAACATCTTTCAAAACTAATGCAGAAATTGAGGA
>JACIVZ010000038.1 GCA_014361205.1 Methanomethylovorans sp.
TCATTAATCATTAGAGAACAATTACCTGTCTTTCAAATGCTCATTGAAATTTATAATCATGTAACGCTGCTTATCTTCACACTCATGATCTATTAGTAAATAGAAGCAATTTTTTATTCTAAATTACATAGGAATTTATCACTCAATTCTGAGGGTTTCAGTCAAATTTATGCTATATGGATAAAGTTGATTTTTCCACTGTTTTCACAAATCCTTTTATAGAGTAACAATATAAAATCAGACACATGAGCAGAGTATTCAACGAAATGGATAAGCAAATATTTAACAAAGTTGCACCAGAACTTAAAGGGAACACTACATCCTCTGGAGGTCATAATTATCCTTTCATTTTAAGGCCTCTCTCTCATAAAATTGCCAAGTCGGCAGAGGATTTCAGGGAAAGAATGGAACGTCTCAGTCAGGAAGAATTGGACTATCTGGTGAAACTTGCATTGGAAAATAAAGAAGATATACATTCTCTTGAACCTGAAGATATTGATACCATCATGGAATTAGTTGAAAAGAAAATATCTGCGCAACGGATGAAAGAACTCAAGAATCATCTTGGAATAGTCTAATGAAGTATAAAGAATTACTCTTTGGAACAGCCGGAATTCCTTATTCCAGCATTAAGGGTACTACCATAGAGGGTATCCGTAGAGTGAAGGAACTTGGACTTGGCTGTATGGAGATTGAATTTGTACGTGGGGTGAAGATGGGTGTAACTTCTGCAAGGGAAGTGCAGAAAACAGCTGCAATGGAAAATATAGCTCTCAGCGTGCATGCACCTTATTATATCAATCTGAATTCCTCAGAAGAGGAAAAGATAGATGCCAGCATAAAGAGAATATATGAATCTGCCTTCATAGGTTCTATCTGTGGCGCTCGTTCTATAATTTTTCATCCTGCCTACTATCAGAAAGATAAGCCAGAAGATGTATTCTTCAAGGTTCGACAGAAACTTCAGGAACTCACATCCAGAATGAAAGAAGAAGGTATCAATACAATATTGAGACCTGAAACAACAGGCAAACCTACACAGTTTGGTAACCTTAATGAAATCCTCAATCTGTGTAGCCAGCTGGAAAATGTTCTGCCTTGTATCGATTTTGCTCATCTGCACGCAAGAAGTAATGGGAAAGAAAACTCTTATCAAGAGTTTGTGGCAGTTCTTGAAAAAGTTGAAACATTATTAAGTAGAGAAGCTCTGGAAGATATGCATGTGCATGTTTCAGGCATTGAATATGGACCTAAGGGAGAAAAAAATCATTTATTACTTGAAGAATCAGATCTGAAATATGCTGAATTGTTACAGGCTTTAAAGGATTTCAGGGTAAAAGGTCTTGTAATATCTGAGAGCCCGGATAATGAAGGTGATGCCATAATTCTCAAAAAAACGTATCATAGTCTTTAATTAACCCCATTCGGAAGATCTTACACATGAGACATCTCCCGTGCAAGCAGTTGCAAGGGAAGAAATATCTCCATTTTCGTTTATTATGTCTACATGGATATTAATGCCGCTTTCTTTAATATAGTGAGTGATGCGTTCAAAAGCATGATATATCATACCACCGTGGGTTATTATAAGGCATCTTTGTCCACATAGGGCATTGAGTATCGATCTGTCAATTACTCCTGAGGTTATGTCGAGATGTATATTATCCTTTTCAGCTATGAGTTTGCTTCTTTTGCCCATGGCACCTACTGTATCCACATCCCCATTGGAGATGAAAAGCCGTAAGAAATTACTATCATGATGGTCAGTATCATAGATCATTATAGAACCAGCTCTTACATAGTGTCTACTAAGTTCAACTATTGCCATGCAGTCTTCATGGATATGCAATACTTTACCGTTTACAGCCTCCATAGGATAATTCAGAGCAAAATCACCATGTAGCAAACCCAGATTTATGCTATCTCCTTCCTTTACATCTGGTGATACTTTTACCCACATCAGTTCAGGTTCTTTTAATATTCTTACAAGGTCAGGTATATCTTTTGGGCATCCATTAGCTTTCACAAGAAGACGCCGGCGTAGCTCTTCATAAACTTCGAGAATTTGAGGTTTTCTGAGATATGCCCGCTGTAGAAGTTCTTCATTCCTGAAAATATTCTCTGGCACACCTTCTCCAATCACCTGATGATTGTTCATAATAAACACATAATCTGCCCACCTGTAGGCAAGATCTACATCATGTGTTGAAATAATTATTGTTTTACCGAAATAATTAAGTTCATTCAGAAGATCCATTACCTCGTCAGCACCCACTGGATCCAAATTCGATAGCGGTTCATCAAGAATGATAACCTCTGGTTCCATAGCAACAATACCTGCAATTGCAACCCTTTTTTTCTGACCACCGCTTAGATGGTGAGGAGGTTTTTTCTTGAGCGGATTTAGCCCAACATAATCAAGAGTACTCTGCACCACTGACTTAACTTTCTCTTTGGAGTATCCTAAGTTAGTAGGTCCAAAAGCTACATCCTGGTAAATAGTAGGAGCAAAAAGCTGGTCATCAGAGTTCTGAAATACAATACCTACATTTTTGCGAAGTTCACGGAGGGACTTTGCATCGTACTTAACAGGTTCCCCATGGAAAAGCACTTCGCCTTTTTTCGGGATAAGGGTACCATTAAGAGTTAGGAACAAAGTTGACTTCCCAGAACCATTGCAGCCTACAAAGGCTATTTTCTTTCCCATCTCTATTTTCACACTCACATTATCGAGTGCAATTGTGCCATCAGGATAGATGTATACAAGATTGCGAGTTTCCAGGATTGTCATGATATACCTCCGATAAGAAGGATGTTCTTTGTGGAGTAGAAAACAATCAATACTAAGATAAAATATGCGACTGTAAGTATAATGTCAGACCTTTTTATTGGTTTTTTTTCTTCCATCAATATCAGTCTTCCATCATAACACCTTGAGTTCATTGATACATACAGTTTTTCTCCCTGTTCCCATGCTCTTATGAAAAGAGATGTACCAAGCATTCCCAAAGATTTCAAGGATGTCATAAAATCCTTGTAACCCAACCTGACCGTCTGAGCGTATTTAATACCCATAGCAACTTCCATGAAGACAAATATGTATCTATACATCATCATAGATATCTCTATGAAAGAATCTGGGAAACGGGTTGTTTTCAGTACTGAGAAAAGTTCGATCATAGGAGTTGAAAGCGAGAGAAAAAAAAGACAAGACATGCCGCTTATAGTCCTGGCAAGTACTAAAACAGCCATATTAATGCCATCAGTATTAACTCCAAATCTATGTCCGAAAAATTCAAAACCAAAAATTTCATTGCCAACTCCTGTGAAAAAAGAAATTATCACTGCGCTTACCAATACAAAACCTGCGGGGGCAGCCATAATTTTAAAGTAAAATTTTGGAGGAATCTTGCTGAAGTGAATAGTGGCAAATCCCATGCAAAGAGATATTACTAAAGGTGTAACTGGAGAATTAGAAGAAACGCCTACAAGTATTCCGAAAATTGTTATGAGAATCTTCAGCCAATTATTTTTTTCACGTAAGGGGCTATTGAGGGCGTAATCATCCAATATATATGTCATGTTTTTTCACTATTCTGCATCTTTATCAATCAAACTTGTTTTTATAAAAAGTATCATTTGAAATCTGTTAAATGGTTATATTTAGATAAATTTTCCGTTTTATACTGCCTCCGTGATTACAATTTTGAAAGAAGCCTAAAAAAATAGAAAAAACCATCAATATATCTTTTTATTGATCTACTTTGTTTTTTCCTTTATAATATCCAAAGAAGTAGCCAATAACCAAAGCACCGATTGCTGCCTGAAGTGCAAAGAGCAAGCTTTCTATTTCTCCACTTGGTGGCTCAAAGGTAGGCAGTCCAGGATCCCACGGTTCATAATCAGGATTAATGGCCGCTATTACGTTCTCTGCTTCACCATCCGCCCCCCCAAATTCAGCATTGGGCTGCGTTAAAACTCCATAGAAGAACTGAACTATAAATAAGAGTACAATTGCCCCTACTATATACTCTAGCTTCATGCCATAGCCCCCTTTAATTTATTTACTGCTTCTGATGTGAGAACTTCTAGGTTTACAAGCACATCGCTCTTGACCTGTACTACATATTTCATAATTAGAGCTGTAAGCGCCCCTTCTATAATGGCAAGTGGAACCTGTGTAGTGGCGAAGACTGCTGCGAATGCAGTGAATGAAGTCAAGAAACCAGATAGAGTTAGCGTTCCTCCTGCAGGAAAAGCTAGTGACAGTTGGATAGATGTTATCACATAAGTTACCCAATCAGCTATTGCTGTTGCAAGGAATATATTAAGGTAAAAGTTCATGTTCATTTTCTTGGCAGTTTTATAAAACATATAGGCTGTAAAAGGACCTATTATACCCATAGATGCTACATTTGCACCAAGAGTGCTGATACCCCCATGGGCAAGGAACAGAGCCTGATAAATAAGAACTATCAAGCCTAGTACAGAAGTTATTGCTGGTCCAAAAAGGACAGCTGCCATGCCAGTACCTGTGGGATGAGAACAGCTTCCAGTCACCGATGGAAGTTTCAATGAAGATAATACAAAGATAAACGCACCCGCAACTGCCAACAGAGGCACTACTTCTCTGCGCTCACGTACGAGTCTGTTTAAGCGATACATACCGAACATGATGACAGGTATGGAAAATACAAACCATAGCTGCCACCAAGGTGATGGCAAGAACCCTTCGAATATATGCACAATGTCACCTTCCTATCATTTTCAAACTATATAATCAAGTTAATTTGATTAAGGTAAATGTGACTTGCTTGCTATTATACATAAAGGTAACGATTCTTGTTTTAAACGATTAAAGATTTACCGATAAAGAAGACAAATATCGTCATTAACTAAATTAATATTATGAAAATGATATGCGCATATAAAAAGTACATTTATTTAACTTGTACAATCAGAAGACAGTACATATCAGATTTTGCAACTGGAGGATTTTTTACTGAACCTATAACAGCTCTTTCTTCAGGATAACCGATGTTTTCATAAAGGCATATTTTTGCATCTACACCGATTTTCCCCAACAGATCAGCCACTTCCCAGCAACCAAAGTTCTCTGCGGGCAGGAGGAATACATTTTTACCCAGTCCTACCTCTCTGATGAGAGCCTGCTTGGCAGCTGAAGGGTCGCGTCCATGGGCTGTAATCAT
This sequence comes from Methanomethylovorans sp., assembly GCA_014361205.1. GTDB lineage: Archaea > Halobacteriota > Methanosarcinia > Methanosarcinales > Methanosarcinaceae > Methanomethylovorans. Next base: position 5,211 of record JACIVZ010000038.1, read on the forward strand.
ACCAAGATTTGACATCTCTACATGAAAACGGGCACATGAAGCCTGAACAGATGATATGCCTGTAATTACTTTATCATTTTCACCTGCAAACTTTCCAAGTCCTGAGAACATTGGATCACCCGTTGAGAGTACCACCGCATCTGAAGGTAACAAATGAAGTTGTTTGTAATTTTCAATAATATGAGTTTCACCCTGGATATATTCCTTTGCAAGCTCAATCGCCCTGCTGGAACCATATATAAGAGAAGCGTTACGAATGGCTTCAATGGCTTCCTGTGTGAGCATATTTGGACCAACGCCTACGCCTACTATAATCATGTTTTTTCCCCACTGTCCATGAGCACAGTACCATCTCTGTCAACAACCACAACTCTTGCCCCATGTGCTTTTTTAACTGCCATGTTGAAAGCTCTCTTAAGTCTTTCGTTGCTGGGGTCCAGTTCAAGCATTTCCACCACAGTGGCATAACCACTTCCTTTAAGCATATCAGGATCTCCCCACTTAAGAACAAGTCCCGGTAGACCACAAATAATAACGTCTCCTTTTGCTGCAGCCACAGCTTCAGAGATACGACTGCCTGCAAGCACCACGGTATAACCGGGAAAAAGCATAGTAGAATAACGAATACCTATTCTGCCGGTGGTAAGTACCACTTTATCAGCACTGCGTATAAGTTCTTCTTTCATCTCTCCCAGATGATCGTTCCAAGGTTCCACAAAACCAGTGGTTCCCAGGATGGAGATTCCACCTTCTACACCAATGCGGCTGTTCAGGGTCAGTTTGGCAATCTCTTCACCCCTGGGTATTGATAAAGTGACCTCTGCACCTCGAAGCCCAACCTCTTCCAAAGCTTCAGCAATAGATTTTTTGATCTGCTCCATAGGTTTTGGGTTGATGGCAGGATAACCTTTTTTTGTCTCTAAACCATCTCTCGTAACAATACCAATTCCTTTTCCAGCCCGAATAACTATCCCATCAATCTCTCTGGCATCTGCGACGAACTCAAGTCCACGTGTGATATCAGATTCATGATCGTTATACACCTTCACAGCAATAGCATGACCATTCACAGCATGTACATCCATTTCAGCTCTAAGGCCAACCGGCGTAGGTACAGATACATGGGATATTGGTTTACACAACGAAAGTACTGCAGCCTTTGCTACGACAGATGCTGTAGTTCCAGTGGTGTATCCTCGCCTGAGCACAGAACCATCACTTAAAACAACAAGTCTGCCACTTTCGATACCTTGTATAAGTTCTTCTTTAGGAACATTGGAGCGTGCCATCCACTCATCTGGGATCTTGGATTTGTTTACCGGGTCTATCATTGAAAACTCAATTGTGGTATAACGTTATAAAAGTAGCGAATTTATCCTGTTCGTTTAAATAGACGGTCAAGTTCTTCCTTTGTGAAGGATATCATGGTTGGGCGTCCATGAGGACATGTATATGGATTCCTACATTTTTTAAGTTGCCTTATGAGATCAATCATTTGTTCCTTATTACATACTGCTCCTGCTTTAATAGCTGCCCTGCATGCCATGGAGCTGAAAACATGATTGTGTATCTCTGTCTCATCCTTTATTCTGCCAGCAGATAGCAGATCAGAAATGATGTCATGCACAACGTCGGGTTTTTCCATCTTCCCAAATATAGTTGGTACAGTGGTTACTACATAGGCATTATTACCAAATTCAGATATACTAAACCCCACTTCTTCCAGATATGGAATATAATCTTCCAAAATAACTTTCTCTTTTGGATTAAGTTCAAGTGTCACAGGGTTCAAAAGCTCCTGCCATCCTATTTCTTTTAAATCGAGTATACGTTCGTACATGACACGCTCATGTGCAGCATGCTGGTCTACAAGCAGTAGTTTCTTTTCTACCTCTGCAATTATATACAGATTCTCAAACTGACCAATTATTTTGACATCATATCCGACAAAAGCACTTTCTTCAAATTGGGGAGAGGATTGTAGCCTGGACTGGAGACGCGAACTTGTTTTTATCCTTCTTTCAGTATCCCTCACAGGAGGATGATAAGTGGCATTTTCTTCCAGTACGTAAGTTGATAACTGTAATGGCTCTAACTTATTCTCTTCTTCCTTACCCTTTTCATAAAGTATTTTCTGAACAATAACTGGCTTATCTTTAACCTTTATTTCAGGAACAAGATGAGTTGCCTTTAAAGTTGAATCAACAGCAGCAGTAACCGCATCCATTATCTCCTTTTCATGACTAAATCTCACTTCCGTTTTACGCGGATGTACATTCACATCTACTGTTGAAGGATCAATTTCAAGATGTAGGAACGCGGCTGGGTACCTGCCTTTAGGAAGAAGTGTATAATAACCAAGTCTGATTGCATTACTCAAAGCCTTTGAAGAAATACATCGTCCGTTGACACAAAAGAACTGGAGATCAGTACCACTACGGCTAAGTTCAGGCTTGGAGATGTATCCACATATTTTCACAATATCATTTTCCCATAAGATAGGTACTAACATTCTGGCAATTTCTGCACCATGGATATATACAATGCTATCACCCATATTACCAGTAGCAGGAGAGCGTAAAACAACTTTGCCCTCATTAAGGAGGGTGAATGATATATCCGGATGACCTATTGCATAGTTGGTAAACACATCGGTAATATGTGCCAGTTCTGTGCGGCCGCTTTTAAGATATTTTCGCCGGGCAGGAGTATTGTAGAATAAGTCAATAACCTCTACACTGGTGCCAACCGGCGCTCCTACTTCAGATATGGATTCCACTCCATCACTGCCTGCTATTACTCTTGTGCCCGCTATATCCTTACTCCTACGGGTAGTAAGTGTAACTTTTGCAACTGCCGCGATGGAAGAAAGTGCCTCCCCTCTGAATCCAAGAGTGTGGACATTTTCCAGATCGTCAATGTTTTTGAGCTTACTTGTAGCATGTTTTTTAAAAGCCATGTAAGCATCATCATGACTCATGCCACAACCATTATCTTTCACAGATATACGTTTGACACCAGATCCTTCTATTTCTACTTTTATATCTGTGGCGCCAGCATCTATTGAATTATCAAGTAGTTCCTTCACTGCAGAGGCAGGTCTTTCTATAACCTCACCGGCAGCTATTTTGCTGATTGTGACCTCATCCAGTATGTGTATCTTATTATTGTCCCCATCACAAAAAACATTGTTCATATCATTCCCCACTTTCATCCAGTAATTTCTTGAGATTATTCAGTATGTTCAGTGCATCCATGGGAGTAAGTGTATTGATATCAATTGACTTAAGTTCTTCAAGGACAGGATGCTTTACATCATTGTGAGAATTGTTACCGTCAAACAGCATGAGCTGTGTATATCTTGCACTACTTTTACCTTTTGATTTCTTTGGTCTACCCTCTCGATTGATGGCACTCTCATTTTCAATTTCTCTTAGCACTTCCTTTGCTCTTGACGTAACTTCATGAGGCACGCCGGCAAGCCGTGCAACATGAATCCCATAACTTCGGTCCGTAGCTCCCGGTACTATCTTACGCAGGAAAACAAGATCATCACCTACTTCTTTCACTGCAATGTGAAGGTTCTTTACTCGCTTAAGAGTACCTTCGAGTTCAGTTAGTTGATGATAGTGGGTTGCAAACATGGACCTCACACCCACCCTGTTCTTATTATGAATATACTCGACGACAGCTTTTGCGATACTATATCCATCATAAGTGCTTGTTCCTCTCCCTATCTCATCCAGTAGTACCAGGCTCTTTGGAGTTGAGTTATTCAGGATGTTGGCAAGTTCTACCATTTCTACCATGAATGTGCTTTGCCCGCTTGCAAGGTCATCAAACGCACCTACTCTGGTAAAGATCCTGTCTACTATACCTATGGAAGCATAAGATGCTGGAACAAAAGACCCTGCCTGAGCCATAATAACGATAAGTGCTGTCTGTCGCATATATGTGGATTTACCTGCCATGTTGGGGCCAGTAATGAGAAGGAACTGGTTTTTCTCACAATCAATTTCGGTATCATTAGGAACAAAACCGTCTAATACAGTATTTTCTATGACAGGATGTCTTCCGTCTCTTATAAGTATTCTGCAATCACTTGTAACTGCCGGTCTAACAAAGTTATTGTTTGCAGCCACTTCAGCAAGGTTTACCAGCACATCTAACTGTCCAATTAAAAATGCAGTCCTTTGGAGCTGCTTAGAATATGAAGCTACAGTAGCGTTGATCTCATTCAGAAGTTCATATTCCAAGGCGTTTGCCTTTTCATCTGCAGTGAGTATAGCTGTTTCCATCTCTTTAAGTTCGGGTGTGTAGAAGCGTTCTGCATTAGCCATTGTTTGTTTACGTATATATTCATCCGGTACCTGCGAGCTATTTGCACTGGTAACTTCCAGATAATAACCAAAAACCCTGTTGTATCCAACTTTCAGGGATTTAATACCCGTCCTTTCTCTTTCTTTTTGCTGGAAATCTGCTATCCACTTCTTTCCATTGTGAGAAAGGTCCTTGAGTTTATCAAGCTCTTCATTGTAGCCGGCTCTTATCATACCTCCTTCTCGCACAGTTAAAGGAGGTTCATCAACGATTGCATTATCAATGAGTTCCACAAGAGAACCAAGGCCTTCAAATTTCTGCAGTTCCATTATTATTTCTCTAATTATCTTGGAAGAAACATCATCTCCCAGAGATTGTATGAATATAGGAACTTCCTTAAGGGATATTTTTAAGGCTATCAGGTCTCTTGCATTGGAATTACCATACATAACTCTGCCCACAAGTCGTTCTATATCTTTTACAAAAGCCAGATGAGAACGCAAATTAAAACGCACAAGTGTCTTGCTGAAAAGTTCTTCCACTGCATCCAGGCGCATATTAATTTCATCAACAGAAATCAAAGGCTTTAGCAACCATTTTTTAAGTAATCTGCTACCCATAGGTGTGCATGTATGATCCAGTATCTTAAGAAGGGATGTATCATTACCCTCTCCCCGCACATTATGTATAATCTCAAGATTACGTAGGGTGATAGAATCCAGAATCATGAACTCTGATTCAGAATATGTGGATAGAAATTGTACATGTCCAAGTTCCCTTTTCTGAGTTGTGCTTGCATAGTTAAGAGCAGCACCTGCAGCTGCTATGGCAAGGGGAAAATTATTAGAGTCCATTCCTTCCAGAGTGGAAACGCCGTAATGTTTTTTGAGGTATTCCTGTGCATTGTTGATTTCAAAGGCAATCTCATCAAATTCATGCACTATTACTTTCAATTCTTCAAGACGTTGCATAAGTTGTTTGTTTTTAGACAAATGTATTGGAACTATACATTCCGCAGGTACCATACGCGCGACTTCACTGGCTATCCTGTCATATGGGTGTTCATCGAAGAACTGAGTTGCAATGAACTCACCTGTGGAAACATCCAGAAAAGAGATACCGAAATCATTATTCTTTCCTGAAAGGGCCATAAGATAATTGTTAGTGGCATCTGTAAACATGGACGGGTCAATGGCTGTTCCCGGCGTTACCACACGCACAACGCCTCGTTTTACAATGCCTTTGGCTAATTTGGGATCTTCGAGCTGTTCACAGATGGCGACTTTGTAACCTTTCCTGATGAGGCGGGGCAGGTATGTATCAATGGCATGATAAGGTATGCCTGCAAGTGGCATATTTTTTCCATCTTCTCCTCTGCCCCTTGTGGTGAGAGTTATCTCCAGCTCTTTGGCAATGGTCTTGGCATCCTCTCCGAAAGACTCGTAAAAATCTCCCATCCTGAAAAATATGAGGGCATCACTATACTCTTTCTTTGCTTCATAATACTGCTGCATGGCAGGTGTCATCTTGCTCATGGTGCAGTGTTTTATCTGTGTGGTACTATTTTTGTGTTTGCATGGCCGAAGGATGAAAAGGCAATGTTACTATTTGATTTACAGAAAATACTGAAAAAAAGTTAAACACTGACGGTCAGTCGCCTGTAATCATGTACATGTCCGGGGTACTTGAGAAATTAAGTTATAATGGGTTAAAGTCTCAATCTAATGTGGTTTTAATTGGAACGGTTAAAGGGGAAATTGCCTGATAAATCGAACACACCAAATGGAGAAAGACCAAATAAATCAATTGAAGATTTAGATGTGGGCGGAAAGGATTTTGTAGATACAGACGTTGTAATTCTGGTAGATCAATATTTAATGAATTCATTGGATTCAAAAGAAGTGACCGTAAGAGTAATAGGTGGAACTGTTGGAAAAGATGTTTTTGAAGTTGAAGATGAGCCAAGTTTCAAACAGAATGAAAAGGTTCTTCTATATCTAAGGGGAGAGAATTCGCCTTTTGAAGTTACTGGTGCATTACAAGGTAAATTCCACCTGACCGATGATGGAATGGCTGTAGGATCTGATGAAATAGTAAGACTAGATAAGTTAGTTGAAAAGATTAGTAGTTAATCACATACTTAGAGTGACGCCCTTATTTAAGAGCGTCTATTTTATTTTTAATATAGAGTTATTAACCGTTTGTTTGAAACTTATGATATTGATATCACAATCTATTGAATGCGATTTTAGCATTCATAAGTTATAAACCATAGTAATTAACGACAATGATAGGTGTTACAAATGGCACTTAATAGAAAAGCAATTTATTTAATTATTATTCTTGGATTGGTTTCCATATTTATGATTGGTTTATTTACGGGTATTTTCCCTCAGTTTTCAGACGATAATAGAAGCAAACAAGCAGATGAGCTGGAAAATGACACCGAAATGAAATTTAATGCTAATGAAGTGGAATATGGTCCCTACCTCGGCCAACCTGTAGTAATGGAAGTAGGAGGCATCAGCGAAAAGTTAAGTTACGAGGATCTGAATTCCCAATCAAATGTAGTTCTTATAGGAACCGTAAAGGAAATATTCCCTAGCAAATGGAACACTCCTAATGGTGAAAGGCCAGGAAACAAGATTGACGATTCTGATATTCTGGAAGTTATGTACACAGACATCACGATACATGTAAATGAATATCTTAAAAATCCGTTATCTTCAGAAGAAGTGACTGTAAGAGTACCTGGAGGAACGATAGGCAATGAAACAATATGGATCGAAGATGCACCCTCGTTCGAACAAAATGAAACAGTTCTTCTTTACCTTAGGGGAGAAAGTTCTCCATTTGATGTCACAGGTATGTCTCAGGGCAAATTCACAGTAACTGATAATGGAATGGCTGTAAGACCTGATGGCATTATAACTCTGGAGGAGTTATCTAAAAAAATCCATGAGTAATTCCAGGTCAAAGTGGCCACTCCAAGAAAGAGGAGGGTCACTTCAAAAAAACATTCCCACACATCAATACTCTATCTCAATGTCCTTCTCGAAAAGCCCTTTGATCTCCATATTCAGACCGGATTCCAAAAGCTCCGATTCTTCGGTAAGAGTATGGAGGTGCTTCTTTTCCGTATTGAGATCACCCTCTATGATTTTTAGCATGTGCTCGTCACGGGATATCTGCTGCATAAGCTGCTCTTTATTCCTGTAAATATTGAGGCTGTTAAGCTCATCTGTGACATTTTTAAGCTTCAAAGAATACTCTTTTCTTTTTTCTCTCTGAGAAGACAGTTCTTTAGAATTACACAGTTTATCCAGGTGCTGCAGGGCTTTCTCGCACATCTGGTCCTTGAGGCCAAGACTGCCGTTCTCTATCCGGGGTCTGATCCCGGCAAAAAATGAATCCATGTCATCCTCGAGAGCAGACGTAGGATCATATAAGATCTTTTCAAGAATTTGTCTATGTTCAGGCGAAAGTAAGCAAATTCCACTCATGTCTTGTTTTTTCATCCTGGAGAATACTTTGGAAAGAGGTGTAAATAATCTCTGAATATTGTGATCAATATCTGATATCTTTTCTTTCAGGATATTAATCTCAGATTCAAATTGTTTTGCTCGTTCAAATTCTTGGCTGTTTTCGAGTTCGTTGAGTTTTTCTTTCGAATCATGGATATTTTTTTTCATTGAATCTATCTTAGATTCAATATGTTTTATTTTCTTATGACTTTCTTGTATCTGGACTTGCATTCTCTTATAATTCTCTATTTCATTAGAGAACTTATCAAAAGAATCCTTACGCATCTTTATATCCCTTACATGTATGAATAGTTCATCTACGTTGTCTTCAAGCTTTGATAAAGTTGATACGATTTTTTGTGCTTCCTCAGGATATATTGCTCTGATATAAAGCTGGCTTCTATGAGTGTTTTCCAAAACAGTTTTAAGTGCAGATTTTGCGTTGATGCAGAAATTAAAAGTATCATCTAAAGAAAATTCTTCATAGGTTTTAATTTTTTCAATAATAAATCGCAGATTATTGACTATATTTTCCTTGTTTGCATCACCTACTTTTTCTACTCGTTTGCTGGTATGTTCAAGTGCATCAGCGGCAAGCAGACTATTTATCACTTCAGGTATATCAGCAAGAATTGCATTAATTTCCTTATATTTTTTGTGAATAAAAGGTTTGAATCCATTGAATTCTTTTTCATATTCGTCTGAGATGAACTGGAGCAGTTCATTGGGTTTCAATCTGATAGAAACTTCTTCTTTTGGTTTCTTCCCAATAATTTTATCAATGAGTCTCATATCCAATCAACAAACGCAATCCTTATTTAAAAGGTTATGTATAATCCATTAAATTTATAAAAACATGCAAAAACCTTTAGTTACAGTTTAGAAGAACTTAGAGGCAAGAGATGATTTTACATCACAAATTTGAAGGAACTCACAATCATGACACATAGGTATTTGTTTTCTTTCAGGCAGAAAGCCATCGTTTATTTTCTTAATGTGGCTCCATATAGCAAGCACTTGTCTTCTATCGTTTGCCCGGATCTTTGCTGAACGTATATTACCTGACCTGGAATAGATTACTATGCCATTGTCAATTGGAGTGTTGTATACCTCCTGTGCAATCATTGTAAACACAGCCAGATGAAGCCTGTCATCTGACCATATTCCATATTCAGGGAATTTGCCAGTCTTAACGATAACAGGGGTGGGTATGCCTTCGAGTTTTATCATTCCAGCAGGTATTCCCGAAATTTTCATTTTAGGTCCATACAACAAAGGTTCAATTTCCATGCTGCACAATGCTTGGAGCAAGGGTAAGTTATGAGCATTTGTAAGCATTTCCATCATATTACTCGTTATATCTTTAACACAAGCCTGAACGTTATTAAGGGCCTGTGATATTGTTGATTCAGAAACGCTCTCAATTTCAGAAGAGTAGATGGTGGGTAATTCATTGGAGATTTCATTGAATACACTTTGGATTTTGTTTTTCATGTCATCGGCTTTTGACGAAAAATTTTCCAGCAATCGAGGGTATCTTATTCCAAGTTCTTTAAGAAAAAGATGTTCAACAAAGGATACATTGTCATTGGGCCTTATTATTTCAGAACGTTTTAAATAATATACTTTTCTGGGACATTTCAGATACAATGCAAAATCATAAACATTTATATTTTGTTCAATGTTTTTTAGAGACATACATTCAGCTTATAATATTCTTTTATTATAAAAATTTTAATATTATTACGTCAACTCATTGATTCTATTCGTCAATCAACGATTAGGCATTCGTTAAATATATATAATTATGTCTCATTTAGAATATGAAATGGCTGACAATGCTTCTCGTGAGAATATACGCCAGCGTCTTGCCGAAAAGATGGCAGGCGAAATAACGCTTTCAGAGAAACCTGGAGAAGCTCTGAAAAAATGGAGGCTTAACTTCGAGATTCCACAAACAGATCTGTCAAGCTATCTTGGAGTATCTCCTTCTGTTATAAGCGACTATGAAAGTGGAAGAAGAAAATCCCCTGGTACGCTTATAGTTAGTAGGATTGTAGAGGCACTTCTGGAAATAGATTCACAGAATGGGGGACAAAAGATACATTCCTATGAAAGTATACTTTTTCCAGATAACACTTCTAAAGCTGTGTATGCAACTTATGAATATACTTTTCCTATGCAGCTTGCAAAGCTGGCGAGCTTGATTGAAGCTGATTTTGTTAACAGAGGAATAGAAAAACCTCTGTATGGTTTTACAGTTGTTGACAGCAAAAAAGCTATTCTTGAACTTTCTTCCCATGAGTTCCAGAAACTGTATGGCTGGAGTACCGAAAGAGCGATGATTTTTACAAAGGTGACAACTGGGAAATCCCCTCTTGTAGCCATAAGAGTTACAAATCTCAAGCCGGGTGCAGTAGTTATACATGGACTCAGAGGCAATGAAGTTGATCCTATGGCAAAAAAAATGGCAGAGATTGATAGATTGCCTCTTTTAGCCACCACAATGGACATTGATCAATTAATAGAAAATCTTAAAAAATACAGTCAGTACCATGTGATGGAATAACATTTATATAAAAATTATCGGTGAAAAGAAATGAATGCAGGGATTGTCTCATATGGGGCCTATATTCCAAAATATAGGATCAAAGTGGACGAGATCGCCCGAGTATGGGGTGACGATGCTAACAGCCTTAAATCGGGTCTTATGGTACATGAAAAATCTGTACCTGATTTTGATGAGGACACTGCTACAATTGCAGTAGAAGCCGCAAGATATGCAGTAAAAAGATCAGACATCAATGCTCAGCGGTTAGGTGCAGTGTATACTGGTTCAGAGAGTCATCCGTATGCTGTCAAACCTACCAGTACCATAGTCGCAGAGGCTGTGGGAGCCACTCCTGTGATGACAGCCGCTGATTATGAATTTGCCTGTAAGGCCGGAACTGCTGCAATACAGACATGTATGGGGCTGGTGCAGTCCGGAATGATTGACTTAGGAATGGCTATAGGAGCTGATGTTGCACAGGGTGCACCGGGAGATGCCTTGGAATACACCGCAGCTGCAGGAGGTGTAGCTTTTATAATAGGAAGCAAGGAATCTGAATTTGTAGCGATCATAGAGGATACATATTCCTTTACTACTGATACACCTGACTTCTGGAGAAGGGAAGGTATGCCATATCCTGAACACGGTGGGCGTTTCACCGGTGAGCCAGGTTATTTTAAGCATGTGACACATGCAGCAAAAGGCCTTTTATCAAAAATGGGTACAAAACCTGAAGATTATAATTATGCAGTCTTCCATCAGCCAAATGGTAAATTCCCTTCCAGAGCAGCATCTTTACTTGGTTTTACTAAAGAACAAATAAAACCTGGACTTGTTGTTCCAAAGCTTGGTAACACCTATTCTGGTTCATGTATGATGGGTATAGCCGCAACTCTTGACCAGGCAAAGTCAGGAGACAAAATATTTGCTACTGCTTTTGGATCAGGCGCGGGTGCGGATGCTTTTAGTATTACTGTTACAGATAAAATAGATGAGATCCGGAATAAAGCGCCTACAGTGATGGAACTGCTGTCAAATCCAATCTATGTGGATTATGCAACATATGCAAAACACAAAGGAAAGATCAGATTGGCATGAGGTGTAATGAATGAGAGATGTAGCGATTATAGGTGTTAAAACTACCAGATTTGGGGAAAACTGGGACGTTTCTCTAAGAGATATTATTACTGAAGCGGGTGTCGGTGCCTTAGAAGATGCAGGAGTTGCAGGAGAAGAGATAGATTCCATTATAGTAGGCAATATGAGCGGTGGACAGTTCATAGAACAGGAGCACATTGGTGCTCTTATAGCAGATTATGCTGGACTTGCAAAGGAATTACATGTACCAGCTACCCGAGTGGAAGCGGCATGCGCTTCCGGTGGATTGGCGTTAAGACAGGGCATACACTCAGTTGCATCTGGACTAGAGGATATAGTAGTGGCTGCAGGTGTTGAAAAGATGACAGATATATCTTCATCAAGTGCATCAACTGCTCTTGCAGCAGCTGCAGACAGGGAGTGGGAAGGCATTATGGGTGCAACTTTTCCCGGCCTTTATGCCATGATTGCACGTTTACACATGCATAAATATGGAACTACAAGTGAGCAACTGGCAGAGGTAGCTGTGAAGAACCATGCTAACGGTGTCAATAATCCTATTGCACAGTATCGCAACAAAATCAGTGTGGATGATGTACTAAATTCCATAATGGTGGCTGATCCTCTGCATATTTTTGATTGCTCCCCCATTACTGATGGAGCAGCAGCAGTTATACTTGCCCCTGCTGATATTGCACATAAATATACGGACACACCTATTTATGTAAAAGCTACAAGCCAGGCAAGCGATACTATTGCTCTTCATGATCGCAGAGATATCACCACTCTGGATGCTACAGTAGAAGCAAGTAAAAGGGCTTTCAAGATGGCAAAACTCACTCCTGGAGATATAGATTTGGTAGAAGTTCATGACTGTTTTACTATTGCAGAGATATGTGCTATTGAGGATCTTGGATTCGTAAAGAAGGGAGATGGGGGCAAGTTCACAGAAGAAGGAAACACATCTATAGGAGGAAAGATACCCGTGAACACTTCAGGTGGGCTAAAGGCATGTGGACATCCTGTAGGTGCTACTGGTATCAAACAGGCTGTAGAAGTAGTGGAACAGTTGCGTGGAGATGCAGGAAAACGTCAGGTGGATGGAGCAGAGGTAGGGATGACTCATAATGTGGGAGGTTCAGGTGCCACTGCTGTAGTACACATATTTTCAAGGAACAGGTGATCATGATGTCAGTACCGCGATTCTGGAGAAAGCAGGTAGCCAGGTATAATCTTATAGGCACTCATTGTGCTAATTGTGGGGCATATTACTATCCACCACGTAATATGTGTCCAAAGTGTCGCCGTGAAGGTAAACTTGAGAATTTCAAGTTTAGTGGAAAGGGCGAAGTGCTCACATATACTGTTATTCACACAGCTGCAGAAGGTTTTGAAAAACAGACACCTTATGTGCTTGCCATTGTGAAACTGGAAGAGGGGCCAAGTCTTACCAGCCAGATAGTAGCTGATCCTAAAGATATGAGTATAGGTATGAAAGTGAGACCTGTGTTCAGAAAACTTGGAGAAAGTGGTGAAAGGGGTATGATATACTACGGTACAAAGTTCATCCCTGAATGATATGATTGAGATAGAAGTAAAAGCGAGGGCAAGCCATAGATTCCTCCGAAAGAAGCTTGCAGACATAGGTGCAAAACCAGTAGGTGTTCAGAAACATGTGGATACCTACTTTAACTCTCCTTTACGAGATTTTTCTACTACTGATGAAGCATTGAGGATACGTTCTGTCAATGGAAAATCAGTTCTTACTTATAAAGGTAAGAAAATAGACTCTGTTTCCAAGACTCGTCAGGAATTCGAGACTGAAGTAGATGGTGAAAGTGCCAAAAAGATTCTTGTAGCTCTTGGTTTCTTTGAATCAGGAGTTGTCATCAAGAAAAGAGAAATATTCAGTTTTCAAGGAATGACTGTCGCTCTTGACTCGGTGGAACGCCTTGGAGAATTCATCGAGGTTGAGATACAGGATAATTGTAATATAGAATCCCATCGTGAGGAAATATTCAGATTTCTCGAAATATTTGGTATCTGTCAGGAAGATTCAATAAGAAAATCATACCTTGAAATGATCCTTGAAGAAAACAGAACAAAATAATTTGTCATAGGTGTAA
>JACIVZ010000039.1 GCA_014361205.1 Methanomethylovorans sp.
TATAAATAGTTAAATATAATAACTTTTCCTTTTTTGACTTTAAATATATATCTAAAACCAAGTTCACATTTTAATTTTTTTGTTTTTTGCATAGCAGTAATATATATTTGCCTTAGTACTTGGATAATACTTCCTAACAAAAAATAACATACTGATGTAATACTATCATAAAAGTATTATTTCTATTATTTTTCAAAGAGTTTGTTTATATAGTAGAATATACTTTCTCAGTCAACATCTCAGTTCTTTTTCAAGACTGGGGTGCAAATCCATAGGGGAGGTATAACTCCATACCTCCTCACTTCCCTAAAACAATTTAACTGGATGGTTACTTATGCATTTATGATTCTTTTTCGCATTGCATCTGCCAGTATACACTATTTTGAAGCAGTAATAAATCACTTTGAACTTAATCTTATATAAAATACAATAAACTATTACATTATCAGCAAAAATTATAAAAAAATTTATAGTGCTCCGATGGGGATTTGAACCCCAGTCGCAGGAGTGAGAGTCCTGCATGATTGGCCGTGCTACACTATCGGAGCATCACGTTATTTGCTTTGACAGCATATCCAAAATACCCTTAACGGATATTAACTTTTCGTTATTGAATAAATAAGGTATATTAAATAAGGTATGTTTTTATGCAAACATACCTGAAGGAGTAGATGTTTCCTCTTCAGAAACCACTTTTTCGTAAGCATCCATTAAGTCTTTCATAGTAACCTGTTCTCCCCGGCGTCTTAGCACGAACATTCCAGCTTCTTTGGTAATTACCTGAAGGTCTGCACCACTAAGTCCGGCTGTCATCTTGGCCAGTTTATGGAAATCCACATCATCTGCAAGTTTCATCTTACGGGTGTGAATATTCAGGATTTCTATCCTGGCTTCAAAATCAGGGAGAGGTATCTCTATTACTCTATCAAATCTTCCGGGACGCAAAAGTGCCGGATCAAGCAGGTCAATCCTGTTAGTCGCAGCTATCACCTTTACGTTCTTTGTGGCGTCAAATCCATCCATTTCAGCCAGCAATTGCAGCATAGTACGATTTACTTCTGCAGATCCTGTTGTTCCGTCATGAGTGCGCATACCTCCTACGGCATCTATTTCGTCGATGAATAATATTGAGGGGGATTTGTCGCGTGCAAGCTGGAATACATCCTTAACCAACCTTGCACCTTCGCCAATAAATTTCTGTACCAGATCTGAGCCAGACATCCGGATAAAAGTTGCTTTTGCTCGTGAGGCAACCGCCTTAGCTATAAGAGTCTTTCCTGTACCAGGAGCACCATACAACAGTACACCATTTGGTGGTTCAATACCTATTTTCGAGAACAGTTCAGGTTCTGTTAAAGGCAGTTCAACAGATTCAATGACTTCCTTTATCACATCATCTAGACCACCTATCATATCATAATCTATTCCCGGAGAATTGATTAGTTCCATTACCTGTGCTCTAACATCAGTTGCCTTGCGTATGATGGAAATAATTGAATATGCACCATTAATACTCACCCTCATTCCAGGTTCCAGTTTACCAGATAATGCAGGAGGAATCCTCGTCATTACTTCCTGATTGTTGCCGTGTTGCCTTATGAGAACCATATCTCCTTCTAATTCCATAACACTTGCAATAAACAAAGGGGGTGTTGTAAGGTGCTCAATTTGTTTTTTGAGCCTGCTGATCTCTTCCATGTAGGAATTGTTCATCATGCTGGCTTCAAGCAGTTTAGCACGCATATTTTCATTGCTGACTTTCAGCATTTCAATTTCGTTAAGCAGTGACCTTACGTCTTCTTTAGTAAAGTTATCAAATCCTGTATGTGCCTTGTCTCTGGAAGCACTGGAATCAGCGGGAGTATCTGCACTTGTGTTTGTCATAAGACGCTCCTATAGTTATCATTTGATATAAAACCAACTGAAAACAAATAGTCTAAATTCTTGGACAGTTGGTTGCCTTTTCATATATCTCCTTATGCACCTTTTAATATATTACTTTTTTATATTTCGTTTCACAAAAGTGTTGTATTGTGAAAGTTGATTAGCATATACAGGCTATAATATGATATATTAGATTAATTTATGCTATAAGCACAGTTTTTAATCAGAAAAAAAGAACCCCTTTATTTCCACTGGAAATCTAAAAGAAAACTTTATGTATCAAGTTCACAATATCTATTCATGTGGTACAATAAATTAGATAAAAAATGCTTTATTTAGCCGTTATTTTGTTAAATAAAGCATATTTAAGCCTTTAATCTTATTTGATACAAATTACTACATAATAACAGCACAATATTTATATATTATCAGCAATATGTATATCCTTGTAAGCATAGAACTCCAAATTGGGATTCTGTGAATACAAAAATTCAAGCTAAAAACCATTGTCTGAGGGGATATATGGTTCGTGAATCCTTCCATCAGAGGGGATGAATGGATCCACATGGCACAGAGGCAGAAATATGAAGGTCCGGCTCGAAATAACAGATGATGACGGGACAACACATGTAAATGTTGAATTTACAGGGGATGAATGGCAAAAATGCCTGGTATCATTTATAGAGTCGTTTACGGGGAAGAAAATCCAGGCATGTGGACCTTCTTCTGCTTCTGGAGCCAATTCACATAATTCAAATATTTCTCAACAACCAGTTTCGCAACCTATCCAACAAACTTTTTCACATCCATACCCGCATTCTCCACCGATTCAGATGAATGCAATGCCAAATCAGCCAGTTATGCAACCAGTTGCTCAGGCATTTATACCACCACAACAACCTTTGATATATCAGTATCCTTTGTATTTACAATCACAATACCCTCAATATGTTCAAACAGTTCCTGCTAATTATAATAATTTTCAGCCTTCACAGGTTCTTCAATACACGGTCCAGTCACAATCCTCCGATCAATTGCATTTAAAACAGTCTGTGCCAGTAAATATGCCAGTAAATAATACTCCGCCACAGGCAGCACAGCATTCACAGTTAATACAAGTGCACACTCCACCTGCACATAAAACTCTTTCTTTCCACGAAAAGATAGGGGATACTAATCTTACAATCAGTGAAAGGCTGGAATTATTCCTCAAATATGAATATCCAAGAATATGGTTCTCATCACAGGACATACAAAAGCACTATGAAAAAATATATGGTCCTATAAAGCTTAGCACTGTCTCCACATATCTTTCCCGTATGTTCAGCAAGAACCTTCTTGAACGCAGAGGTAATAGGACACAACGTGAATACAGGTATATTTTTGATGAAACTGTTGATTTTCAGGCAGCCCAGAGTATTCCTAACCACAATATGATTTAAGTAGAGGTTTTATTATCTGTTATGGTATCCTTGCAAATTATTGTCAAGATTGGTTTATATTTAATAATATTTGGATTTATACTGCTGATTGCAGGTTTTTTTGCATCCTTCACAAATGATAATGACGTGGGCGGGCAATTTGGTGGACTCGTATTAATTGGTCCCATTCCTATTGTTTTTGGTACATCTCCTGAAATTACTGCTGATCTTATCTATGTAGGTTTCATCATGTTTCTCATCTATGTGTTACTCTGGAGGAAAATATAATGTCAGCACAAATGTTGATATTTATGGGGATAATCTGTATCTTCCTTGGGTCTCTGATAATACTTATTGGTAAATTCTATTCTACAAGAGAATTTGATGCCGAACCTGTTGCTGAACCTTTCGAATATAATGTAAATAATAGTAAAATAAGTGAGCATGATGACATTGAACACATTTATAACAGAACAACAGACAAGTTCACACAAACAGATGTAAGGGGTGGGGGTGTAATTATGCTTGGTCCTATTCCAATAATCCTGGGTACTGATATTGAAAGTGTAAAGATGGTCATAATTCTCGCTATCATTCTGATGCTTATGGTTTTTCTGTTTTTCAGGTGATATCTCTCCATATTTATAAGAACTGTTTTTTGCATAAATCTGTTCATATTCATTTACGGACAATCAGAGATATCTATTAACTGTGAATATGTATTGAACTGTCTGATCTGTTATATATTTGTGAGTATCGAAAACTTGATCAAATTTTGAACATACATAGTTTTATACATCTCTACTATGATAAAATAAGAGTATGCGCCCTTTTACCTTAGTGTCTGAATATTCCCCGAAAGGTGATCAGCCGGAAGCAATATCCAGATTGACTGAAGGTATTATAAAAGGAGTGAAACATCAGACATTATTAGGAGTTACCGGTTCAGGTAAAACATTTACAATCGCTAATGTCATACAGAAAGTTCAGAGACCCACTCTTGTGATTGCTCATAATAAGACTCTTGCAGCTCAATTGTTTTCTGAGTTCCGGGATTTCTTTCCGCACAACGCAGTTGAATATTTTGTAAGTTACTATGATTATTACCAGCCAGAAGCTTACCTCCCTACTACGGATACGTATATCGAGAAGGATGCTTCTATCAATGAAGAGATAGAAAGGTTACGTCTGTCTACTACAAAGTCTCTTATGGAGCGTAGAGATGTAATTGTAGTTTCCAGTGTTTCATGTATATACAGCTTGGGTTCACCGCAGGAATGGCGTGATATGACAGTGATGCTCACTGTAGGTGAAGAAATAGAACGTTCTGCTTTATTTGCGGATCTTATTAATATTCAGTATGAACGTAACGAAGTAGAGTTTTCACAGGGTACATTTCGCTCAAGAGGAGATACTATAGAGATATTCCCGGCTCAGGAAAAGAGGGGAATACGAATAGAATTGTTCGGTGATGAAATAGATAGGATTGCCTATTTTGAACCACTTACAGGCAAGATACAAGAAGAACTTCACAGGGGAGAAAGTTTAGCAATATATCCTGCAAAGCATTTTGTCATGCCACAGGGATACATAGATAAAGCACTTGTAAGTATTGAAGGGGAACTTGAAGAACAGCTAACCAGACTGCGAGCACAAAACAAGTTACTTGAAGCTCAGCGTCTGGAACAGAGAACAAAGTTCGATATGGAAATGATAAGGGAACTTGGTTATTGTAGCGGTATAGAGAATTATTCAAGACATTTTGATGGGAGGAAACCTGGAGAACCTCCGTCATGTCTTTTGGATTTCTTCCCTGAAGACTATCTTATGGTGATTGATGAGTCGCATGTAACCATTCCTCAGATAAGGGGTATGTACAATGGTGACAGGGCCAGAAAAGAATCACTTGTCACATATGGTTTCAGGTTACCTTCAGCATTGGATAATCGGCCTCTAAAATATGATGAATTTGAAAGCCGTATCAATACTGTCATTTATGTTTCTGCAACTCCCGCAGAATATGAAGTAGATATGAGTAAGTCAGTTGTAGAGCAGATTATCCGTCCCACAGGACTTGTGGATCCTGAGATAATGATTCGTCCAGTGGAAAATCAGGTTGATGATCTGATTGGAGAAATATCTAAAGTGAATGCTAAGGGTTACAGGACACTTGTCACCACACTTACCAAAAGAATGGCAGAAGAACTTACTGAATACTTGCATGAGTTAGGATTCAGAGTACATTATATGCATTCTGATATCGATACAATTAAGCGAACAGAAATCATTCGCAGCCTGCGCAAGGGTGATTTTGATGTGCTTGTGGGAATTAACCTTCTGCGAGAAGGACTTGATATTCCCGAAGTTGCACTGGTTGCAATTCTTGATGCCGACAAAGAAGGTTTCTTAAGGTCGGAAAGGTCTCTTATACAAACTATTGGTAGAGCATCTCGAAACGCTGAAGGCAGAGTTATATTGTACGCTGATAATATTACAGGTTCCATTGAGCGTGCTGTGAACGAGACAAACAGACGTCGAAGGCTCCAGATTGAATTTAACAAAAAGCATGGAATTACTCCTCAAACCATCAAGAAAGCGGTACAGCGTGAACTTGTAAAAAGCGAAGAAGACGTTGATTTAGTTGAATCTCTTGTGCTTCCGGATAAGAACTCGGAAAAAGAAATTGCAGATATTATTATTGATCTTGAAGCTGAGATGCATCTTGCAGCAAAGAATCTTGAATTTGAAAAAGCTGCACAGCTTAGGGACATGATCAAGGAATTGCGTACAACTTATTCACTGTAATTACATATTTCTTCGAGGTTTGTAATTGTTAATAACTGTGAAGAATAGTCAAAACTTTTTGTATTTTCCATATCTATGATAACTATTGTTATGCTTACTTGTTATATTAAATTAAAAATAATTTTAAATATATTGTAATTTTTCTTCCTTATCCTCAGCATCATGGCAAATGATGCGAAAAAGTTATATTATTAAAAGACGTGTATAGGCTGCTCAATGCGCCGATGGTCTAGCGGCTATGACTGGGGCCTTCCAAGCCCTAAACCCGGGTTCGAATCCCGGTTGGCGCATCATCTTTTACTTTCTTAAGAGCAAACCGCTTTTATTAAGTTCTGTTCTTTAGCTATTAATATAAATGTACTCATTACAGGTTTACCCATAGATAATGCTTATCAACGTAAATACTCTAATTATCTGATTGATAGGGGTAAACATTATGTCTTCAGGGACAATAGGATATACAGTATTATGGGATCTGGGAGAAGGGGTTGAAATAAGGCAGTATTCAAAACAAATTCTTATTTCGGTGGAGGGAAAGGATCTGAATTCTGCCTTCTCAAAACTTGCAAATTACATTTTCGGAGACAATGCAGAAGGCATCAGAATAAGCATGACAACACCTGTGATAATTGTGTTTAAAGATAATAGTTTCCTTATGTCCTTTGTGCTTCCAACTGGCTTTAGCATTGATAATGTTCCACTTCCCTCAGATGATGGAATCGCAATTCAGGAGTCAGCTCCCCGTAAAGTTGCAGTTATACGTTTTTCTGGTTATCTTGACAGAGATAAGTATCTACAGAAGCTCCAGAAGCTCATTGAAATATTAAAAGATAAAAATATTACCCCAAAGGGTGATGCGTTTGTCATGCAGTACGACCCACCCTGGGTGCCTCCCATGCTGCGCTTTAATGAAGTTGCCATAGAGGTTGAATGATGTATGAAAAATCTCTTTTCATCTTCAGGCGGGATATGCGTGTCGAAGATAATACCGGACTCATAGAGGCTCTTCGTTCTTCATACGAAGTGCTGCCATGTTTTATATTTGATCCAAGGTTGCTTAAGGAGGGTAAATACAGTAAAAATGCTCTGCAATTCATGGTGGAATCTCTCAAGGATCTTGAAGTTCAGATTAATGCACTAGGTGGGAAATTATATCTTTTCTCAGGCTTGCCGCATGAAATTATTGCAAGTTTGATCCTTGAAAAGAACATCGATGCTGTTTTTGTGAATTATGATTACACTCCATTCAGTATCCGCAGGGATGAAGCAATCTCGAGGGTTTGTACCGATTATGGAATAGGATTCCACCAGTTCCATGATACAACTCTGCATGTTCCCGGTTCAGTAAGGAGTCGGCAGGGAAAGATCTACCAGGTGTTCACACAGTTCTTCAGGGCAGCCAGCAGGCTTCCGATAGATGTTCCTGTGCATGTATATGAGGGTAAATTCTGTAATTTGCACATAAGTTTTTCTCTGGAGGAAATCCCTGAATTTGGTTATAATAATCCTGATTTGTTTGTACATGGCGGACGTAACAATTCTTTGGAGGTGTTATCAGATCTGAGCGGGTTTACAGATTATGACTGGAAGCGGGATATTCCTGCTATCAAAGGTACTACAGGTCTGTCGGCTCACAACAGATTTGGAACAGTATCCATTCGTGAAGTCTATCATTTCATCAGGGACCAGCTTGGAGCTGACCACCCTCTAATCTCAGAACTTTACTGGAGGGATTTTTTCATTCAGCTTGCTGCTGAGCACTCAAGAGTATTTGGTCATGCTTTCAGGGAAAAATTTGATGGGCTTTCATGGGAAAATGATTCATTCAAATTTCAGATGTGGTGTCAAGGAAAAACAGGTTTTCCCATAGTGGATGCCGGTATGAGACAACTTAATACAACTGGTTATATGCATAACAGGGTTAGAATGATAGTTTCCTCCTTCCTTGTGAAGGATTTACACATAGACTGGCGCTGGGGTGAACGGTACTTTGCGCGGAAGCTTGTGGATTATGATCCATGCGTAAACAATGGAAATTGGCAGTGGGCAGCGTCTACAGGTGCAGATGCAACCCCATATTTCAGGATATTCAACCCCTGGCTTCAGCAGCAAAAATATGATCAGAAGTGTGAATACATTAAGAAATGGGTGCCTGAACTAAGGAATATGGATCCGAAGGACATCCATGCTTTGGAGAAAAAACATCCTCATGAGGATACTGGCTATCCACAGCCGATAGTGGATCATAAAGTGGAAAGGAATAAGGCGCTGGTTATGTTCAAGTCAGTTGATGCAACCAATTAATGGGATATGCGGCTCACAATCCTCTATAATTTTTAATGTAAATCTATAGTATTTGAGGTGTTCAAAAGCTTTCTTCTTCATCCTTTATATTGCTTTCAATATATTATGTGTATTCACAAAGAACTATGAATCGATTTCCTTTCAAGATTTTTCACCATATTTTAGTTTCATAAGGAACTATTATATATCTGCTGATACTATCAGGTACTTAGTGCTATCATATAGATTAATTGTCTTAATATGCCAATCTTTACGAAATAATCTCATCTTCTAAAAAGTGCTTTCAAGCAATGTAAAGTAGAACATAAAACTCCTGAAAGTATTATTTTAGTTTCATATACAACTATTTATTCGAGATGTCAAATTTCAACAAAACCCAGAAACATTCTGAAATGAAGGAAAAAAAATATGGATGATGCAATAATGTTGCTAGGCTCAATTGCTCATATTCAGCGGAGTAATTTAGCATATATGGCAAAAGAACTCGAAGCTTATCGTATTGGAAGTGGGCAATTTGAGTTTTTACTGGTATTATATCATTATGATGGAATATCCCAGGAAACCATTGCAAAACTCCTGAAAGTGAGCAAAGCAACAAGTGCCAGATCAATCAAGAGTCTTGAACAAGAAGGATATGTTTACAGGCAAAGGGATGCAAATGATCGTCGGGCTTACAAGGTTTATCTGACTGAAAAAGGTAAGGGAATGAGAGATATAATTTTGAAAAAACAAGCCTCTTTGATAGGAATTCTCTTTTCGGACTTTAGCTATGAGGAAAAAGAAATTCTGAAGCTTCTTCTCCATAAAGTTGTGATTAAACTTTTTGAGCCTGGGTTTGCGTCCCCTTCTGATAAGCAAAGTGAGATGAAGTAAAAACTGCAGAGATGAAAAAATGGATGAAAAAAGCGATTTTCTTGGTAAAGATAATGTCCGAAAGCTTTTGTTTAAGCTTTCAACTCCTATTATCATTGGAATGATGGTGCAGGCTCTTTATAATGTCGTAGACACGTTTTTTGTGGGAATGGCCTATGGGGAAGATAATGTTCCGGCTATAGGCGGGCTATCAATAGCTTTTCCAGTTCAGATGATCATAATTGCTTTTGGAATTGTACTTGGAACAGGCGGATCTTCCATAATCTCGAGGGCCCTTGGAGCACGAAATAATGAAAAAGCAGAAAAAGTTATGGGGAATGTTTTTTCCCTGAGTTTCTTCTTAAGTATACTTATAGCAGTTCCTTGCCTTCTTTATCTTGAATCCATTTTAAAGATATTCGGAGCAACAGATGGAGTTCTTCCCTATGCAAGAGATTATCTGAAGTATGTTATTTTAGGCGGTATTTTCTTTGTCTTCGGAGTAGCTATACAAAATATTGTCAGATCAGAAGGCAATTCCCGCCTTGCTATGAATTCTATGCTTCTAGGAGGCGGCCTCAATATAATACTTGATCCGGTTTTCATATTTGTTTACGGCCTGGGTGTTGAAGGCGCTGCAATTGCAACTGTACTATCTCAAGCCGTAGTTTCTTTATGGCTGTTGCTGTACTATCTTAAAGGGAAAGGCACTGTCCATTTCAGATCACATACTTTAAAACCGGATTCAGAGGTCATTAAGGAAATTGGGGCGATAGGTACAGGTTCATTTATAATGGAATGTTCAAGCAGTTTCATGATGATTGTCCTGTATAATATCCTCGCAATTTATGGAGGAGACGTTGCAATTGCTGTTTTGGGTATAGTAATGAAGATCATCTCTTTTATCTTCCTTCCTCTTCTTGGTATGGGTTTTGGTCTTCAGCCACTTGTCGGATTTAACTATGGAGCAAAGAAATATGATAGAATTGTAGAAGCTGTAAAAATGTCTCTGCTGATAGTAACTGCCTTTGGATTGTTTGGTTTGTTAGTAATTTACTTTTTCGCAGAAAAACTTCTTATTATTTTCAGCACTAATCCAGAATATCTGCAGATGGGAAAAACTGCTTTAATGATAATGGTTCTTGGAACCCCTTTGATCGGCTTGAACATAGTTGCATCGATCTTCTTCCAGGCAGTAGGGAGGGCCAAGCCAGCTTTCATTCTTTCTATTAGCCGACAGTTACTATTCCTGATCCCCTCAGTTGTTATACTTTCCCGTTGCTATGGACTGAATGGAGCTTGGGCGGCTTTTCCTGTGTCTGATCTCTTGGCATTTATACTCTCCGGGTTTTTGCTTTTCAGGGCATATAAGGTATTTGAGAAGGGTAAAACCTATATCAGTTGAAATACAGAATCCAAAATATTCTCTTTTATCTTTTTTATGGTTTGTTTTAATACGAATGCATTAAAACACAAAAGAGCTTACTATGGTTTAAATATATAGATACTTAAATTTTGTTGATGCAGCTTTAACTGTACAAGGAACATCTCACCTATATATTTTTCAAATGAGCACCTAATAGTTTTCACATCTTTGCAAATGTTTTTTAAACATATGTTTGGGAATGTCTTAACCAAAGAAGGATAAGTTTAATATTTGTAAGTTCCCTTATGTGCAATTAGAAAACGAAAGGGTTGAGAATATAGCAAAGGCAATACAACGCAAAAACCATAAAAATAGCAGAGAAGAAGGGTTTGAACCAGTTGAATCAACAGCGGAGCTTCTGGTTCTCGAAC
This sequence comes from Methanomethylovorans sp., assembly GCA_014361205.1. Classification (GTDB taxonomy): domain Archaea; phylum Halobacteriota; class Methanosarcinia; order Methanosarcinales; family Methanosarcinaceae; genus Methanomethylovorans. The sequence goes on from JACIVZ010000039.1 coordinate 11,064, forward strand.
CAATTGGTTATCCCTTGAGCAGCGTACTGGACGATTACCCGGAAATAGTGGACGCCGGAGTGTTTGAATATTATGCACGGGAACAATGGAATGGATATATAGCGCGTAAAGGGGAATATCTATTTGATAGGAGAATGTATCCTGATTTTGCATACCGAATAAAAGAAGTAGAACCTCCTGAATCAGTTATTGGAATGGAAACATCAATTATTGTGCATGAAAATAATACTATAGCTCCGACAATAGAATTTCACAGTCATGTTTCATTTGATGATGTAATTGGGCAGCACACAGCTAAACAAAAATGTAAGATAATAGAAAAATATCTGGAAGAGCCAGATAAATTTGGAAAATGGGCACCACGTAATGTATTATTTTTTGGGCCGTCTGGTACTGGTAAGACAATGCTAGCAAAAGCTCTTGCAAATAAGGCAAAGGTGCCCTTGCTTCCGGTAAAGGCTACACAAATGATAGGAGAATATGTAGGGGAAGGTGCAAGGCAAATTCATCAATTGTATGACAAAGCTGAAGACATGGCACCATGCATTATTTTTATTGATGAGTTAGATGCAATTGCTCTGGACAGGCGTCACCAAGAATTAAGAGGAGATGTTGCTGAGATAGTAAATGCATTGCTTACGGAAATGGATGGGATTGTAGAAAGAGATGGCATATGTACTATTGGAGCGACTAATCTTACAAACACCTTAGATCCCGCAGTAAGAAGCAGATTTGAAGAAGAAATTGAATTTTTGTTGCCTAATGAAGAAGAGAGGTTAAAGATACTTGAAACTAATATAGCTACCTTCCCATTACCTGTTAAAGACGTTGATATGAAAAAATTAGCTTCATTGACAAAAGGTTTCTCTGGAAGAGACCTGGTAGAAAAGGTTCTTAAAATAGCTTTGCATCAGGCAATAATAGAAGATGAGGAAGTAGTTACTGGAAAGCGTTTTGAAGAAAGCGTAGAAAAATTGATACAAAAGAATGGTAATGTTATGGATAACCGCATGTATTGCTGATAGTTAGGTGACATTGTACCAAGATGGATGCTGCAGCGGGGTGATTGTATGCAAGAGATCAGTGAAGAAGACAGATTTGAATGTAGGATAATTAACGTGATCAGCAAAGGCGATTGGTACGGAGTTACTGTCGAAGAAATATCATCGGGGGGCAGAGTATATTTTGGCAGAACAAAGCCGGATTTGTTTAATTATAAGCCTGGAGATATCCTATTTATTGGGGTAAAACCGCTGACTTTTCCTTTTGAAGATAGAACTATGGAAGTTTCTCTTTATGATGCAGATGATAACAGGCTTGACTGGACAATAATCTGAACGAAGAAGATTAATCTTTTAATGGAACGTCAATCTCCATAAGGTCTTCTGCTATTATAACTTTTTCAAATACTTTTTGTGCCTCATTGAGAAGAGGAGAAACATCATCAGTATATCTGGAACTTATGTGGGTAAGTACTAACCTGCCAACATTCGCTTCTTTCGCAAGAGTAGCTGCTTCAAATGCAGTAGAATGCTTTGTTTCCTTTGCCCAATCACTCTGGTCACTTGCAAGGGTTGCTTCGTGTATTAACACATCTGCATTCCTGCTAGCATTGAGAATTGACTCACATGGTCTGGTGTCACCAGTATAAACAATTTTTCTGCCTCGTCGCATTCTCCCAACAACATCTGATGATTTTATCAACTGTCCATTGATTTCAACATCAAAACCACTATGCAATTTTGAAAAGAGGGGTCCCGGTGGAACTCCAAGCGCAATAGCCTTTTCACGGTCAAATTTACCTCTGCGGGGTTCCTCTGTAAGCACATAACCAAGGCTTGGAACACTATGTTCTGTTCCGATGGCTTCAATAAAGTAACCTTCTTTTCTGACTATATCTCCTGGAGATAATTCAACAGCTTCCACTTCAAAACGTAGTTTATAATAACCAAGCTCAATGAGTATCTTTACGAATTCTTTTACCCATTCCGGTCCATATATCATTAAGGGATCAGTCCTTCCCAGAAAGGACATTGTTTGTATAAGTCCTGGAATGCCAAGCATATGATCTGCATGAAAATGAGTAATAAAAATAGAAGTAAGAGCTTTCATTCCTGTTTTTGCACGCATCATCTGTTGTTGAGTACCTTCTCCGCAATCAAAGAGTAATAATTCCCCATCTCTTTTAATAAGTATTCCAGATGTATTCCGATTACGTGTAGGTAAAGATCCACCTGTACCAAGAAATAATATGCGGAACATAAAGGGAGATAGTAAAGGTGATATTTATTGATTGCTGAATATAGTGGTGAATAATAGTGGATGAAAGAAAATGAACTTTATACAATAATATACATACATATACATATATATGTACATGTATAAAATATTATACACAATATGTCTTATAGGTTTCACATACTATAAATCATAAGTGGATCTATAATATGCTATAATATGTCATGTTATTTATTGGTGCTAAAAGTACCGTGTTCAAAAATGTTCCTTATGACCACTCGAAAAGTTCTTATATAATCCTTCAAGTAAAGGTAACTCCATAACTATTAAAATTGAAAAATCACTTTGAAAAATATTATTCAAATTATATACTTTCGAGAGGACTTATCATGAAATGGCAAGGAAGATCAAGAAGAAAATATACAGGTGCAAAAATAAAGGCTCATCGTGCAAAAAGAAAATTTGAACTTGGGCGTGAACCTGCTGACACCCGTCTTGGTGATGTAAAGTCAAAGATGGTTGCTACAATGGGTGGAAACTGCAAGGTGAGATTGCTACAATGTAATGTGGCCAATGTGACTGACGCAAATGGAAAAACGCAAGTGACTGCAATCGAGACAGTGGTAAGTAATGAAGCTAACGAACACTACGTAAGACGTAATATTTTAACAAAAGGATCAGTTATTCGTACTCCTTTAGGTAATGCTCGAATCACCAGCCGTCCTGGACAGGACGGAGTTGTCAACGCAGTGCTGCTTAGCTGAGCATACTCCTTTTTTTGATTCAGCTTTTTCTATTCAAGGGGGTTGCATATGTGATGGATATTGAAACAAGACATATATTAGAATGCCTTGAACAAGATGCCAAGATTACTCATGAAGAGATTGCATCTCTTACAGGTCTTCCAGTAGAATATGTAACTAAAAGAATCAAAGAGTTGGAAGATATTGGAGTTATTCGAAAATACAAAACAGTCATAGATTGGGATCTTGCAGGCGATGAGCATGTATATGCGATTATCGAATTAAAAGTGACTTTGGAGCGTAATTTGGGATATCAGGCAATAGCTGAGCGCCTTTACAAATTTCCTGAAGTTCGTTCTGTACGGTTACTATCTGGACAATATGATCTTTCACTTACAGTAATGGGAAAAACGATGAAAGAAGTTGCTTTTTTCGTAGCAGAGAAAATATCTACTATAGAACAGGTACAACATACTAATACTCACTTTGTGCTTAAGACATACAAGGAAGATGGAGTAATCCTTCAAGAACAGGAAAAAGTAGATCGTTTAATTGTATCTCCTTAACGAATGAAGAACATCAGCCACCTTTAAGGGATAGGCATGAATAATAAAGTTAATCCGGAAAATTTTATAGCAGATATAATGAAAAAAATTCCTCCTTCAGGAATACGCAAGTATTTCGATCTTGCTTCTGGAATTGAAGGAGTAATCTCTTTGGGAGTTGGCGAACCCGACTTTGTTACACCATGGCACATTAGGGAAGCATGCATTCATTCTCTAGAATCTGGTAAAACATCCTATACTTCTAATTTTGGACTCATTGAGCTTAGAGAAGAAATTTCCAAACGGTATGATCAAAAACATTTTATACATTATGATCCCGCTTCAGAAATATTGGTTATGTCAGGTGTTAGCGAGGCTCTTGATGTAGCAATAAGAGCTATCACCAATCCAGGTGATGAGATTATAATACCTCATCCTGCCTATGTGGCTTATGTCCCTTCGGTTATGTTTGCTGGAGGTATACCTGTTCCAGTAGTCGCTCATTCAGAAAATAATTTTAAATTGAATGTAAACGATTTAGAAAAAGCTATAAGCAACCGCACAAAAGCTGTCATCCTAAATTACCCCAATAATCCAACTGGGGCAACAATGGATAGAAAAGACCTTGAATTGATTGCGGAATTAGTCTGTAAATACAACATAATGGTAATATCTGATGAAGTGTATGAATGTCTCACCTATAATGGGAAACATACTTGTTTTTCGTCCCTTGAAGGTATGAAAGACAGAACAATTCTGCTTAATGGTTTTTCAAAAGCATATGCTATGACAGGGTTCAGATTGGCATATGCATTGGCACCGTCACCCATCATAAATGCAATGATGAAGATACATCAGTACTGTATGTTATGTGCTCCTGTTACTGCACAAATTGGAGCTATCGAAGCTCTTCGTAATGGGACTGAAGAAATGCAAAAAATGATAAGAGATTATGATAGACGCAGGCATTTGATCGTAAGTGGGCTGAATAAATTAGGCCTTGATTGTTATGAACCAAAGGGTGCATTCTATGCCTTCCCCTCCATAAAGAAAACTGGGCTGACATCAGAGGAATTTGCAGAGAGATTGCTTCATGAACAAAAAGTTGTCACAATTCCGGGAAGTGTGTTTGGACCAGGTGGCGAAGGATTCCTTAGATGTTCATATGCTACTTCCAGGGATCAAATCATAGAAGCTCTGGAACGTATTGGTCGATTTATTGAATCTTTGTAAACCACATACTTTGAACAATTTGCTTGTATTCATATCCTCATTATGATGAGCATAAGTATGTATAATAGTGTAGAAATATATATATACCGGAAGCGAGCTTTATACTTATTACCTACAATGAAAAACGTTAATGACATTGGTGGTATGCTTTGAGTCTCTCCACAAGACTACAAAACGAATTGGTTTGCACAAGAAGAATGTGATATAAGGAGCAACATCCCCTCTAATTTCCCGTCATGCAATTGCTCCAATCCACATTCTTCAACAAATTACAGCAAAAATCGGGCTATGTAGGGTTATTATATAACCCCGATTCTATAAAGTCAATTAAGTTCAATTAAATCTATTGTCAGTCGGAAACCGATTCTGAAACTGATTCTAAAAGTTCTTGTTCAAAGTTATCAAGCAGCTTATTCATTTTATTATACCAATCAGTAATATTTTGCTTGAGCATTTGTTTAAACTGTTCTGGAGGAATTGCAACATATTCATAATAGTAACCGCCTATCTGAATGGACTTTGTTTCCCTGTAAACCAGCCCCACAGCAATTAGATTTTGTAATGAACGATAAGCAGTACTTCGTTCTCTATGTAAGATATCTCCTAACTCTTCTGCAGTCATTGGACCATGTTCAAACAGCTTTTTATAAGCTATTAAATCAAGATTTTTCAATCCAAGTACGCATTTTGCCACATCATCACATTTACAGTTAGCTCGAAGCATTTCATGAATAGAACTTGCCATTTTGTGCCTCTCTACTCCCAGAATACAAAATACAATCAATTGTACAGTTTGTACAAAACCATAACATCGATAGATATATATATAGTTTCTCAGAACTCATCTTATCTTGAAACCCATAATTCCGGAAAATGAGCGTTCTTCAGAACCCCTTGACACTGATATGGTCATATACCATCCAGATATGATACGTGCAAATGAGTGGATACTCAATGAATATGAACCACCTGTTCGCGATTTCTGTATATTTGTTCCGTGTTCCAAAAAAAAACCTTATCATGAAAGCCCATCACATAAGATATTTGATAAATTGATCTTTAGCATACTTAAACCAGAAAATGTACATATTGTAGTATTTGGTACATGTGGCATAACTCCCAGGGAATTGGATACGCAGTATCCGTTCATGAATTACCAGTTCATGATGGGAAAATGTAATGTCTCTAAAATCAAAAGAGATTTTATCAGAATGGAGAGCGAAAGACTTGCTCGGTATCTTGAAAAAACAAAAAACAATTACAAATACAGAATAGCTTATTGTATAGGAGATTTCAGAAAAGCAATGGAAAAAGCTGCTGAAATGACATCTGTTTCTGTAACTATAGTTCCAAAGATGCAAACTATAGAAAAAAACATACAACCTTCTAAGCACTTTATTTATGGTAGTCTCAATCAAAAAGAATATTTGGAAGATCTGGCAGAAGCTATCAGTAAACCTTTGGGACAAGAAACAATTGAAGTAAAAGAAAAATATGAAATTATAAATGACAATGACTGGTATTTATTATAACTATAATAAATTAATAAATTGATTGAAGGTGCCCAATCAATTTTAATCACTCCAGATAAGGCGACTGAGCTAGAACCTGCATTCCGCTATCACTGATATTAAGAACGCGAACTTCATTGATAGTGCCTGAACCCCTCATCTTCATAACATAAATGGAACGCTGTAAGTTGTTGCCGGCAATTATCCTTCCTAATTTTATCACCGAGTCTGCTCCGTATTCTACCATTTCATCAAGACCGTACATGGCTCCCACTGTTATAACAGAAGTAACTCCATGCTTACGAAATACACCGAATACATCATCTATTAATGTTCGGAGTTTATAATGGGATTCAATTGCAAGAAACAGAGCTTCAATCGAATCTATGAATATTCTGGTAGGTTTTATTTCTTCAATCTTGCTTTCGACAAGTTTCTTAAAACTTTTTATTAGCTCGGAAGGTGCAATCTCGACACTTTTTTGTAATCTTAGACTTGGATCAGTGATATCAACAAAAAATAATAAACCTTTTTTAACATATTCTTCCAAATCCCATCCAAAGGAAGTATACATTTCCTTCACAATAGATTTTGATTCTTCAGAAGTGATTATACACATCACTTTTTCGCCTTTCTTTGCTCCTTCGAGTATAAACTGAGTTCCAAATATAGTCTTTCCAGTACCTGAATCACCTGATACTACATTTGCAGTTCCTTTAAAAAATCCTCCACGTAGCATTTCATCCAGTCCTGGAATACCTGTATTTACCCTTTCTCTCATATCTGCATCAGCCATTTATACCACCTATGAAAATCTAGGCACCTTAATTAATATATAAATTTTTGATTTTATTGTCAGTGTTTACAATAATTGCATCGTATATATTAGTACCATTATAATATATAAAATGCTGTTTCAAATTGATGGAAATTATTTGGGTGAAGTTATTCGTTTAGCCTCTGAGAAATCATTTTTTGAATCCTGCATTTCAAAGGCAAGACTTAATAGTATTCAAAAGAAATAAAAAGCGTGAGGTGAACCCAGATAAATGGCAAAGGTCAAAAAAGTATTACTGTTGCTCAAAAGTATGATATATGAAAGTACAAGTCCGCAGGAAATACTCAGATTTGCAATGCATTATCGTAAAAAAGGATTGGAAGTAGTTGTCGTACTTTTCGGGCCTATGGGAGTTATTATGGCAAAATCGGGAAAACAACAGGGTTTACCTGACTATGATTTTAAAATAAAAGAATGTTTGGATATGGGGATAAAGTTTAGATGCTGTAAGCTGGGGGCATCTGTAATAGGGCTTGAAGAATCAGAATTGATTCATGGAATAGAGATGATAGATTCTAAGGAAATAGCCGATATGTTCATAGAATATTGTGAAGAGGGACAGCTGATAATCACATTGTAGAATAAGTGTTGATGTTTGAAAATGTACTTTAATACTTAAGATTATAAAAGGTGACTACAATGCCTGATATTAG